>DATISA010000215.1:0-2327 GCA_035469245.1 Gemmatimonadaceae bacterium | reverse complement strand
CGGATTCGCAAACTCGAACTGAACTATTCGCATGACATCCCACAGCTGGTACCTCAGCGCAATTCCACGACAGCTGGCCCAACGGCCGATTGTCGGGAGCACGGACGCGCGCGTCAGCGCGGGATGGAGCGTTCGCACGGGAGGCATCGCCTAGACACAGGCGTCGCCACACACCAACGCCCCTCCCGCATGCGCCGCGGGAGGGGCGTTTTCTTTTTCCGCCGTTCATAACGGCACACAACTCAACCAGGCGCGTATGGGCTTTTGCCGCGCGCCGCCGGTGCGCGTAGCTCAACGAAGTTGCACAGAGCGCGATGCTCGCCGCGTGGGTCCATTGCCTGACGAAGGCCGACACCCGCGGACCACGGGGCATCGAGATGCGGGTTCACTCCCGCCGCGCCCGGTTTGCTGGAATAGCACTATGGTCAACCGGCTGCAGTACCTCATGGGCGAAGTCCCGGAGCCGACAGCATACACCGACTATTACGAGGTCGAGGCGCTTGGCGACACCTACATCGTGCCGCTGTCGACCGCGCTCGCCATCGAACGCCAGCTCGAGCGATGCGGGACCACCGAGTGGCTCGAGTTCCGCGACGTCTTCGGCGCGCGATATCGTCTCCCGGCGCGATACGTATATCGCATCACGGAGAGCACCCGCGCGACGCGCGCGGCGTTGCGCGAGTTCCGCAAGGTGATGCGCGAGGAGCGGAAGGATGACGAACCGCTCGCGGAGTTCGGATGACGTATGCAAGGGCCGACGGCGGCGACGCGGCCGTCGGCCCGTGCGGCAATTCAACGATGGGAGGTACGCGCGCGAACCACGATCACAATTTCCTCATGGGCCCGCGTTCAGCGCGAGCAGCCGGGTGCGCGCTTGCTGCACGGCGGGAGTGAGCTCCGGGTCCGCGTCGCGCCACAACTCCAGAAAGCGGACGTAGTGCACCGCCGCGGCGCGGCGGTCGCCCAATCGGTCGTAGATCTCGCCTTGGCGCTGCTGCGCGGGAGCAAGGTAGATGAGACCGTCGATGGAGATCTCGCCGAGGGATGCGTACCACGGGAGCGCGTCGCGCCAGCGCCCGAGGCGGAACAGCAGCTCGGCCCGCGCGAAGCGCTCGTACGCCTGCGAGCCGACCTGCGACTCCAGCAACCCTTCGGACACGCGGAGGCGCGCGGCATCGAAGTGTGCGAGGGCGCGCGTCGACTGGCCCGTGGCGGCCGCCTCGTGAGCGCGCAGGCTCTCGGCCAGCCCGCGCCCTAGCTCGTGCGCCTCGTGCGAACCCGGAAGGGCAGCCAACTCCCCAGCCCAGCGGTCAGCAGCGTCTGTCTTCCCCTGCCGCAACTCCAAGAGCCCGAGTAAGTAAACACGCAGGTGAGCGTGGAGCCCATTATACACTCCAAACCAGGGGAAGCTGCTCGGAGCGCTGTGCGCGGCGTCCCAGCGCGCGAGCGCACTCTCCGCAACGGCGGCGCGAGTGACACCTGCCGGCGAAAATGGGAGCGCCGCGAGAATCGCCTGCTCCTCCAGCGCCATGCCCGGATTGAGAATCGCGGCCACGGACAGGTACGGTTCCGCGGCGCGCCAGCGCCCGTGCGCCACCTCGAGCTCCGCCAACCAGAGCAACGCATGCGCCCGCACATCCGCCGGGAGCGATCGATCCAGCAGGAGTGACACCGCGCGCGCGGCAGCGCTTTCATTGCCGGCGTAAATGGCTACACGGTTGGCCGTGACGCGGACGATTTCGTCATCGTCGGTGCGGCGTAGCGCCTCGAACGCGCGGTCGCGCTCGGCGTCGTCGCCAAAGGCAAACGCGCGCAACGCGTGAAACTCGACTGTGCGTGGCGGTGCTGACACCGCGTCCAGCCGGGCGACAAGGCTGTCCACGCCGCCCCGCTGGCGCTCGCGCACGAGCACTCGCAACAGGTGCGTCATCGCGCCCTGATGCTGCGGCTCGAGCGCCAGCACGCGGCGGAACGGCTCGCCCGCTTCCACGAACGGGCGCCCGCGCACGGGATTCGTGTGGAAGAGCACCTCGCCCAGACCGTACCACGCCTCGACGTCATCAGGGTAGGTGCGAACCACCGCGCGATAACCGCGCTCGGCGTCATCGTACGAGCCGGCGGTCCACGCGTCGTACGCCTGAACCAGGAGCCGCGCCCGGGGTGCGAGTCGTGATGCGTGCGCCGCGGCGAGCCGGCTGCGAATCAGAATCGAATCCCAGTTCCAGCCCGGGGGCACCGCCCAGTTTGCCGCCTGAGCGACGCGGTAATGGGCGAGGGCGAAGCTCGTGTCCAGCTGGGCGGCTGAGCGGAAGGCGTCGAACGCGCTG
>DATISA010000214.1:0-1685 GCA_035469245.1 Gemmatimonadaceae bacterium | reverse complement strand
CGATGATCGGGAAGGACGGGATGGAGATCGAGGTGGCGTTCGAGGCGTAGCCCCCGTCGCGCGACGAGCCCGGATGGACCTGCTCAACGCCGAGCCGCCGAGCCGCACAGGCCTCCGTGCGCAATCGGCCCGCCTCTTGGCGTGCAGGCATCTACGCGTTGGGATACGGATGCTACGGATGAAGCGGATCCTGCGGATCGCTGAAGTTGCCCCGATTCAGTGGACACCTCAAACTCACTTCAGGAGGTGTTCATGGGACGATCCCATCAGCGACGACACCCGCCGGCATTCAAGCTGGAAGCCGTGCGGATGATGCAGGAACGGCTCGCGGCCGGGCTCACGCTGCAGCGCGTGAGCGAGGAATTGGAGGTTGGGCCGGATCTCTTGCGTGTCTGGGCGAAGCAAGTGGCGGGGGCGCCCGCGGAGGCGACACCCGACGAGATTTTTCCCGGCGGGGGGCGCCGGCGGCGCTTCCCGGTCGCCGAGCACCTGGCGCCGCCCCCGGGCACCGAGTCGCCCGAGGCGGAGGTCCAGCGCCTGCGTCGCGAGAACGAGCGGCTGCGGCAGGAGCGGGACTTCCTAAAAAAAGCGGCGGCGTTCTTCGCGAAAGAGTCGCGGTGAAGTACGCCTGTATCGCGCAGCATCAGCGCGAGTACGATGTGCGACTCATGTGCCGGGCGCTTGCGGTCGCGCCGTCGGGCTTCTATGCGGCCGAACAGCAGCGGCAAGGCCGCCGGCCCCCGAGCCGGCGCGCCCGGGCCAATGAGCGCTTGCTCGTGGCGATTCGCGGGGTGCATCGGGCGAGTCGGCACCGCTACGGCGCGCCGATGGTGCACGCCGAGCTGCGGGCGCAAGGCGTCCGATGTGGCCACAATCGGGTCGCCCGGCTCATGCGCGGGGCGGGGCTCCGCGGGCTCGCGCCCCGGCGCTTTCGCGTCACCACGCAATCGGGGCATCGCGAGCCCGTGGCGCCCAACGTGCTCGCGCGCCGCTTCGCGCCGAGCGCGTACCGCGACCGCGATCGGGTCTGGGTCGCTGACATCACCTATCTGCCGACCCGCGAAGGCTGGCTCTACCTCGCTGTCGTGGTGGATCTGGCTTCGCGGCGCGTGCTCGGGTGGTGTGCGGATCGCGTCCTCGAGCAGTCGCTGACGCTGCGCGCCCTGGACCGAGCGCTCCTCCTGCGGTGTCCGCCGCCGGGGCTGGTGCATCATTCGGATCGCGGCGTCCAGTACGCGAGTGCGGCGTATCAAGCGCGGCTGCGCGTGCACGGCATCGTCGCGAGTATGAGCCGCGTCGGCGACTGCTGGGACAATGCGGTGGTCGAAAGCTTCTTTGCGACCCTCAAGCGAGAACTCGTCGGCACCGTCCGGTGGACGACGCGCGCCGACGCGCAGCGCGACCTCACGGCCTTTATCGATCGCTGGTACAATCACCAACGACGGCACTCGGCGCTCGGCTTTCTGAGTCCCATCGCGTACGAACGACAGCTGGCTCGCTTACGTATCGCCTAAGTCCGTGTCCATCGAATCGGGGCAAGCCCAGGGACAGAGTGGAACGGATCGCTCCGCGCGCTGAGCACGGGCCCGCATCGCCACGCGCCCGGACGACTTTTTGTTGGGCACGGCCGCTCGGGCTGGCGTCTATTCCAGTGGCCTCCTGAGCGGCAGTTCCATTCAAAACCC
>DATISA010000213.1:0-72667 GCA_035469245.1 Gemmatimonadaceae bacterium | reverse complement strand
GGAGTTCGAGATCCGCACCGGCGAGAAAGGGCTGCACGCCGCGAACGTGGTCCGGGTCTAACCCACCGCCTCCACGGACGAAACGACCCTGCGCCCGCCCGCCCACGTGGCGGGCGGTGCTGTTTTCGGACCGGCCGTTGCCCGCGTTCCGATCGGGGATTGAATGCGGCGCGTCGTGCTTTGAGCTTACGTCAATGCCGTCACATCCGCGCTCGCACGCTCGCCGGTTGGCCGACCACCACTCGTGATCACGCCTCCGCCACCGCCTCGGCTGTTCCTCGTCGACGGCTACGCATTGATCTATCGCGCATTTTTTGCGCTCATCTCGCGACCGCTCACCACGAGCCGAGGCGAGAACACGTCCGCCGCCTGGGGAATCGTCAATTTCCTTCAGCGGCTGCTCGGCACGCATCGCCCCGAGTACCTCGGCTGGGTCCACGACTCGGGACTGTCGTTCCGGCACGAGCGCTATCCCGCGTACAAAGCCACGCGCGAAAAGCTCACCGAGGAGCTGCAGTCCGATTTCGATCGCGGCATGGAGCGGATCTGCGAGATCCTCGACGCGAATCGAATTCCAATTATCGCATTAGAAGGCTATGAAGCGGACGACGTCATCGGCACGCTGGCGAAGCAGGGCGTCGAGGCGAATCTCAATGTCGTCGTGGTCTCGGGCGACAAGGATTTTCAGCAGCTCGTCCGGCCCGGCGTCTGGCTGCTGAATCCCGGCCGCGGCGGGCCGGCGAGCGTCGAGGAGCAATGGGTCGGTGTCGAGAACGGGAGCGAGCGACTCGGCGTCCCGCCGGCGCTCGTCACCGACTACCTCGCGCTCGTCGGCGACACGTCCGACAACGTGCCCGGCGTTCGGGGAATCGGCGAAAAGACGGCGCAGGAGCTCGTCAATTCCTTCGGCAGCATCGAGCACATCCTCGATCACACCGCCGAAATCACGAAGAAGCGGCCGCGCGAGGCGCTGCTCGAGCAGCGGGACCTCGCGCTCCTCTCCAAGGAGCTCGTCACGATCCGCGACGATCTCCCCGTGACCCTCGATCTCGACGCGATGCGCTTGTCGGAGCCGGATTACGCGCGCCTGCGATCGCTGTACGTCGAGCTCGAATTCCACACCTTGGCGAAAGACGCCGCGTCGATGGAGGGGACGGCGAGTCAGCCGGTGGCGTCGGAACCGTCGGTGGGCGCAGCGACCGCCGCGGCCCAACCGGCGCCGGTGCAGCGGCCGACGACATACCTGACGGTTGATACGCTGCCAGCGCTCGAGAAAGTCGTCGCGCGCGCGCGGCGCGCACCGCACATCGCCGTCGACACGGAAACGGTGATCGATCCGGCGGCTCCCCAGGAGGTCGACCCATTGCGATCGACGCTCGTGGGAATCACGATCGCGGTCGCTCCTGGCGAGGCGTACTACTTCCCGGTCGCGCACCGCGCGCGCCTGCAAGACCAGGTCGAGATTGGTCTCGGCGGCGATGACGGGAGCCCGCCGCGAAAAGCGCGCGCCAAGAAGGCGACATCACCGGCCAGCATCGCTGCCCGAGCGCTGGCGGCGGGTGCGGAGTACGCCGTCAGCAACCTGCCGCCGGTCGACAGCGAAGCGATGCTGCCGCTGCGCGCGCTGCTCGAGGATGCCACCGTTCCCAAGACCGCGCAAAACGCCAAGTACGACATGCTCGCGCTTCGCCGCGCGGGCGTTACGCTGCGCGGGCTGGATTTCGACACGATGGTCGCCAGCTACGTGCTCGATCCGGGGCGCCGCTCGCACGGGCTCGATCTGCTGGCATTAGAGTTCCTCAATCATAGAATGACGAGCTTCGAGGAACTGTGCGGCAAGGGAAAGGATGCAATCCCCTACGACCAGGTGCCCATCGACTGCGCTCGCGACTATTCCTGCGAGGACGCGGACATGACCTGGCAGCTGCGCGCGCATTTCGAGCCCCAGCTCGATGCGCTACAGCTGGCGCGGTTGTTCCACGACATCGAGATGCCGCTCGTCGAAGTGTTGGCGGAGATGGAGTGGAACGGCATCGCCATCGACGTCCCGTGGTTCGCGTCTCTCAAGGAGCGGTTCGAGCGCGAACGACGACGCGTGGAGCAGGAGATCTACGCCGCCGCCGGCGAGGAGTTCAACATCAACTCGAACCCGAAGCTGCGTGAACTCCTGTTCGAAAAGCTGCAGCTGCCGGTACTGAAGCGCACGCCGACGGGACCGTCGACCGATGCGAGCGTGCTGCAGCAGCTCGCCGACGAGGGCCACGCGCTCCCGGTGCTCCTCATGGAGTACCGCGAGCTGTCGAAGCTCGAAAGCACTTATATAGATGCGCTTCCGGCGTACGTGCACCCCGAGACGCATCGCGTCCACACGTCGTTCAGCCAAACCACGGCAGCGACGGGCCGCCTGTCGTCGAGTGAGCCCAACCTGCAGAACATCCCCATCCGTCGCGAGCTGGGGCGCGACATCCGTCGTGGGTTCATTCCGCGTCGCGGTTGGAAACTGCTCGCCGCCGACTATTCGCAGATCGAGCTCCGCTTGCTGGCGCATCTGTCGGGCGATCCGGCCTTCGTGCACGCGTTCCAGTCGGGCGGCGATATCCACCGGCAGACAGCAGCGCTGATTTTCGATGTGCCGATCGACTCGGTGACGAAGGACATGCGTGCGCGCGCCAAGACGATCAACTTTGCAACGATCTACGGGCAAGGCGCGCACGCCCTCTCACGACAACTCAAGATCTCGCACGCGGAAGCCAAGGATTTCATCGACAAATACTTCGAGCGCTTCCACCGCGTGCGGCAGTACCTGGATTCCATGGTGGATTTCGCGCGGCAGCACGGCTACGTCCAGACCATCTTCAATCGGCGGCGTTACATCCCGGAGCTTCGCGACCGGAACTTCAACATCCGCGCATTCGGCGAGCGCACCGCCGCGAATTCGCCAATCCAGGGATCGGCGGCCGACCTGATCAAGGTCGCGATGATCCGCATTCATCATGCGCTCGCCAGTCGCCGGCTGAGCAGCAGGATGCTGCTCCAGGTCCATGATGAGCTCGTCTTCGAGGTGCCAGGGCCGGAGCTTGGCGAGGCGACGGAGCTCGTGCGGCACGAGATGGAGCACGCGGCGGCCCTTTCGGTTCCACTCGTCGTCGACATCGGAATTGGTGAAAACTGGCTCTCGACCAAGATGGACTGATTGGTGACGCAGATCACTCCGTCGCCTTCGCACCTTGCGAGACGCGCCGCATTTCGACGGCCGCAACCGGGCAGCCCATACTCTTCGCATCAACTGTTTAAACCACTAAGTCATTGATAAAACATGAGTTACCGGTAGAGCCCGGATGGGGCATCCCGTTTGCCTTTGAACTGGTCCGCAGGGCTGAGTCTGCCCCGCGATCTGACCGACTCTTTGCTCCGATTCTCCCCACCTCCGGGCCGTCCGATGTCAACTCAGCGCCGCGGTTTCACGCTTATCGAGCTGCTGATCGTGGTCGTCATCATGGGTATCCTCGCTACCTTGGCGATACCGAAGTTCCAGGCCACCAAAGGCAAAGCCCATTTCGCCGCTATGCGAAGCGACCTCCGAAACCTCACCACTTCCGAGGAAGCCTACTTCTACGATCACGCGCGCTACACGATGTCGCTCGATTCGATGCTCTTCACCCCGTCGCACAGCGACGTCGTGACGGTGGTCGAAGCGACGGTAACCGGCTGGTCCGCGACGTCGAACAATCCCCAATCGTGGCCGCACTTTTGTGCGCTGTTCCTCGGAGACGCTGCTCCAATCGCGCCAGCGACCGTTGGGGGCGTCGTAGCCTGCCAGTGACGGACGTGCGCCGATGAGGCGCACGATCCCTGAATACCGAGAGTTCGCCAAGCGCCGCGACGGGATGATCCACGCCATGGAAGGGGGCCTCTGGCTGCACCGTCATGAGTGGCTCGGCCGTCCCATGGCACACCTGGTTTCGACCAACCGCGAGCTGCTGCTCGAGTACGGTTACGCCGTCGGACTGAGTCCGCAGCGCCTTCAATTCAAGCCGTTGAAGGATCCACGAACCGGAACGCGCCGCGACGCGTGGCATTGGGACCTCGGCGGCCCATTCCTGCCCCCTCGGACCGCCTAAAGCTTCGCCATTGGCCGGGACGCACCGGCCGCGCGATCGAGGGCGATGACTTCGTCCCTCAATTCGTCGAGCTCGGTGGCCAGGCGGCGCTGGAGCGCCGGATCCCGCCGAAGCGTGACAAACGCGCGTGCCCGCCGCGCCGACCGCACCAGTCGTTCACTCAGCCAAAAATTGATGTCGGCAGCAATTGGGAGGCTCAGCAGATAGAGCGCCGCCCAGTCATCGCCCCATACCGCGGCCACGACCGCTGTCTGTGCGAAGTACGTGATCAGAACGAATGCAGCGCCGGCGACCAGTGTACGCATCGCGGGATCCGATGCACCATCGGGCGACCGCAGCGCGAGGAATCGGGCCGCGCGGAACGGCAGCCAATGATTGAGACGACCCCATAGCGCCACTGGACCGCCGAGCGCCAGGAGCCATCCCTCACGCATGATGAACCGCAGCGCGGGTCCCGATGCCACGGGGATGCCGATGTCGTCGACGAGGATTCCGCGCTCGCATGCCTCACGCTCCAGCGCTTCGAGTCGATTCACCAGATGATCGCTGCGGTCGCGGAGCCGCTCGTCGGCCGTCAGTTGCGTGGAAAGCTCGGTGATCCGACGCGCGATCTCGGCGTCGACGTGCAGGCTTCGGTCCGTCTTCCCGATTGGCTGAACGTCGCCCAACAGCGCGGCAATGGTCGAGGCCAGCCGAATCGTGCGTGCCGCGTCGTCGTTCGATGCGTAGTTGAGCGTCACCGCCCGCAGGCGAGCGTCGATGTCAGCGGTCAGCGCCTCGGGGCCGCGGCCGTCGCGCTGCCCGGGTTGCCACGCATCCATCGAGATCACTTCGCCGACCTGCACGAGGACGCGAGTCCGCGGGGCTTCTTTCCGCTCGAACGTGAGTCCGATCGGAACGATGACGAGCCCACGCACGCCGGCGTCTCGAGCGTCGAGTGCCATTCGGGCCGCCCCGGTCTTGAGCGGAGCGAGCGATGGTTCGTCATGCGACTTGCCTTCCGGGAAGATCAGGACCGTACCACCGCGAGCGAGCGCTTCGCGCACGGCACGGAGCGTGTCGCTATTCCGTCGTGGATCCACTCCGTGTCCGCTTCTGCGCTCGTCGCTGGCGCGACGAAGCGGGACGACCCCAAGCCAATGGAGCAGCGCGGCTGCGACTCGATTTCGAAACAGCGTTGCTTTCGCCGTGATCAAGACGCGCCACGGCACTGTCCATCCAATGAGAAGCGCGTCGACCAGGGCATTCGGATGATTGACCACCAGCAGCATCGGGCGGCCGCGCGGAATACGCTCCACGCCCTCGATGCGGATGTCGCGATAGTACCACCGTAACGCGACGCCGGCGGCCGCTCGTAGCAGCGCGTACATGGCGGCTAGGCTCGAGCGCGGGGCTGGTCCGGCACCCCGCGAAGAATCATGGCCGCGACGACGAACATGAGCGCGACCGTCGCCACGGCGGCCCGATACGCGATGGCGGTTCCCAAGCGTGGCTCGAGGCTGTCGACGGTGATGCCCCAGATCAGTGGGCCTGCAATCGCCGCGGCGCGCGACGACAGGAGCATCAAGCTGAAATACCGACCTGCTTCGACGTCGGGTACGAGGCCGAGCAGGACGGGCCGTTCGGCCGTCGGTACCCCTCCGAAGTTCAAACCGATCGCAAAGCCGACGATCCAGAAGGCGCGCTGCCCCGGCACCGCAATCATAGCCACGAGTAGCACGATCCACAGCACGAGCGTCATCATCAGGCTGCGTTTCGCGCCCAGTCGGTCCACGAGGAGACCATAGAGGTAGCTGCCGAACACCGATGGGACGGTGAGCACGAGAAAGACCGTGATCTCGCGGCCTTTGTCGAACCCCACCGCTTTCACAGCGTACAGCGTCATGAACCCGATAATGGTGCCGATCGCGTCCTGGTAAACGAAGGAGGCCAGAATGAACCGCAGCGTGCCAGGGTGTTGCCTGGCGTCGCGGATCGTGTTGGCGACGCTGCGCACCGCCATTCGCCAGCGCACGGGCGTGCCCTTTGGCGCGGGATTGTGGTCGCGACAGAACGCGAATAGCGGCAGCGAAAAAAGCAGAAAGAGCAACCCCGTGGGCACGAACGTCGACACGCGGCCGCCATGCGATGTGAACGGCACCAGCGAATGCAGCGCGCGCACCGTCTCGTCGCTCAGCTTGCCAATCAGCGGAAGTGCGCCGTTGAAGAAGGGCGCGACAAGCAGAACGCCGACGAGCGAGCCGAGATACCCCACGGCCGTTCCAAATCCCGACAACCGCCCCTGCTCTTCGATTGGCACCAGCTCCGGGAGCATCGCGTTATAGAACGGCTGCGCGGCCTGGTACGCGAAGCTCGCCAGGACGAACGCCCCGAGGAGCCAGTACAGACCGGGCCCCGACGCGTGCCATCCCGCCGGCAGCGACGCCGGCGTGTCGACGCTGGCACCGGTCAACGGCAGCAGCGTCTGTCCGAGGACGCCCATCAGTGCACACGCGGCGCACGAGAGCACCGTGAAGCCGACGACCCAGCGCTTGCGGCGCCGGCGAACGTCGGAGAGCGCGCCGAGAAACGGAATCGCGACGACGACGAGCGCCGATGCCGCGGCATTGGCCGCGGCGTCCAGCGTATTCGAGACGCCCAGATCCGACACCAGCCACACCGTGAAGTACAATGTGGCCACGTTCATTGAGAAAATTGTATTTGAAAAATCGTAAAACGCCCAGCTCAGGCGCTCGAGCAACGGCGCGCGCACCGTGGCGCGGATTTCACCCCCGCGAACAACCAGTGGAATCGCGTGCTCGGGATGTGCCATCGATGAGTCTCAGGGTGGGACTTTACCTGCGCCTGCCTCGATAACTATGCACGTCCTCGCACGGCGGGCATACGTCTCATGACGTAGCCAACTTCCGCCGGCCGTTGACGCTGAGCGCCAGAGGGCCAAATTACGACGAATGAAGACGTTCCGCGGTTCGGTGGCATTGCTCGGCCTGTTCATCGTTGCATCGTGTCGGAGCGAGAGGCCCGCCGCCGGCCACGAGTCGACGGCCGTCGTTGCGCCGGCCCCGCCCGAGTCCGCCGCGACACCCGGCACGGCCTGGGATCCGGCGGTGGGTCCCATTCTCCTCGTCGCGACAGATTCTCCGACGCGCGCGTTCGTCCTGCGGCCGCACGGAACGGATCAAACCCCGTTGATGACGATTCCGCACCCTGCTTCGGTGACGTTGTTCAGCCGCTCGGGGAGCGTGCAAACCGCCGATCTTCCGGCGGCACCCGACACCTCGGCCTGCAGCGTCGCCACGCTCGAGGCGGCGCCACCGCCGCGGCCCTGGAGCGTTGGCTTCATCGGTGGCGTCGTTGCTCCGGTGCCCGTCGATTCAACGGAGTCGCTCGCACCGAAAGACTCGGCGGCGATGGTCACGTGGCTCAATCGCATGGCGTCCGGACTCCCGAACGATTCCGCGGGGCGCTTCGTCGGCCTGCCGTTCGTGGTGCGCAACATCTGGCGATTCACGCTGCCCGACGGTCGACAAATCCTCGTCGGAACTCTGATGAGACAGATCAATCAGGAGGCGACGCCGCTTCAGGAGCGCACCTTCCTCATTGGCGAACGACCGCCGCGCGATTCCGGATTCGTCCGCGCATACTCCGAGCGATCGTCGGGCGACGAGGAGACCGTCGCGAGTACAGACCTTGTCGCCGCTCTGCTCCTCGGAGATTCGCGGCGAGCGACGATCGTCGTCGCCCGAGATTTCGGTAACGCCACAGGCTTCGGTTTGATCGAGCGTACCGACGCCGGACAGTGGCAGGCCCTGTGGTCGAGCCCGCGCCGGCAATGTTGAACATCACTCTGCCTCGAGACGGCCCAACGCCGCTGGTGCACGAACCCGACCCGCCACGCCGGCAAGTCCGGCGAGCGTGAGAACGTAAGGCAGCGCTAGAAAGAGCTGATACGGCAAGGAGAGACCCAGCGCCTGCAGCAAGTATTGCAGTGCGCTCGCCGCGCCGAAGATCAGCGCCGCCACCGCGACTCCGAGTGGATGCCAGCGTCCGAGCACGACGATCGCGATCGCGATGAAGCCGCGTCCAGCTGACATCCCCTCAACGAAGGTTCCGGCCTGCGTGAGTACGAGGACGCCGCCCGCCAGGCCGCCCGCCGCACCGCCGAAGAGAATCGCCAGGAATCGAATCCGACGCGGGTGACGACCTGCCGCCTCCGCCGCCGCCCTCGACTCTCCAACAGCGCGCAGTGCGAGACCGTCGTGCGTGTGGTACATCCACCACCACAGGAGCGGCACGACGACGTACGCGACGTACGTGACGGCGGGCTGCTTGAAGAGGCCACTGCCCACGACGGGAATGGACGACAGTCCGGGAATCGCCATCGCTGTGGAGGTCGGAATGGACAATGCCGCGCCCGTCGTACCGAAGAGTGCGCGGTACAAGGTGCCGGTCACGCCAAGCGCGAGGAGCGTGATCGCGGTACCGGTGATGATCTGGTCGGCTTCGAGCGCGACCACGAACAGTGCGAAAAGAGCCGCGGTGGCCAAGCCGGCGGCGATCGACCCGGCGTAGCCGCCGGCAGTCCCACCGTGCGTCGCGCCGACGACACTCCCGAATGCCCCGGCCAGGATCACACCCTCGAGGCTGATGTTGAGCACACCGGCGCGCTCGACAACGAGCTCGCCGAGTGCCGCCAGCGCCAGCGGCGTCGCGGTGCGCACGGCCGATTCGACGAATGCCATCGCCGCGGTGCTCACGCGCGAGCTGCTCCCGCGACCCGAACGCGTTCAATCGCCACGAGCGCGAGAATGATCGCCGCTTCGATGATCGACACGACCACGGATGGTACGCTGGCGTCGCGCTGCATTGCGCTCGCCCCGGCCTCGAGCGCGCCGAACAGCACGCCCGTCGCGATCACCGCCGCCGCGTTGAGCCGCGCCAGGAGCGCGACGGCGATCGCCGTGTAACCGTAGCCGGGCGAGATGTTCTCATACAGCGCCAACGTCACGCCAGTCACCTCGACCGCACCCGCGAGGCCGGAGATGGCGCCGCTCAGCAGGAACGCGCGCGTCGTGACTCGACGCACGTCGATCTGACCGGCGGATTTCGCGGCGAAGGGATTTGCGCCGACGACGCGTAGTCGGAAACCGGCTGCGGTGTACCGAACCACCCACCACGCCGCTATGCACGCCGCGCAGGCGATGACGAACCCCAGGTGCAAACGGGTTCCTGGCCACAGGTGCGGAAGTCGCGCGGCGTCGTCGATCGATTCAGTCTGCGGAAAGACGTGTGTCGGTTCCTGTAACGGCCCGCGCACCAGATATGAAATCAAGTACGCCGCGATGAAGTTGAGCATGATCGTGCTGATCACCTCGAGGACGTGATATCGCGCACGCAGCACGGACGCGATCCAGGCCCAGGCTCCTCCGGCGACGGCGCCCGCGGCCAACACCAGCGGTAGTAGAAGCACTGTTGGCAGCGCCCGACCGGCGAGCGCCGTTGCCGTAGTTGCCGCTGCACCCATCAGAAACTGTCCCTCGGCGCCGATATTGAAGACGCCTGCCTGAAAGGCGACGGTCACCGCAAGTCCCGTCAGAATCAGTGGCGTCGCGCGCACCAGGGTGGCGGAAGCGATCGCGTCGAGAGATCCCACTGAACCGCTGACCAACGCGGTCAGCGCCCGAGCCACGTCGAATCCCGACACGCTGAGAATCGCTGCGGTCGTCGCGACGACCGCCGCGACCAGCGCCATCGCGAGCCATCGCGACTCTCGCGGACCGAGCCTCAGCACGCGATCACGCCAGCGCGACCGCTTCGCGTTTGGTGGCGATCAATCTGCGGATCGCCGCAATTCCGAGCGTCGGACCGAGCGCCAGCATCGGGAATGCCCACTTCCAGCCCACGAGCGACACCATCGGTGGGACGAGTTGAATCGAGACCATCGTCAGCAGAAATCCGATCGAGGTCTGGACCGTCAACGCGGTGCCAACGGCGTGCGGAGGTACGGCTTCCGTCACGAGCGCGCTGAATTGCGCCGAATCCGCGACGACGAAGAATCCCCACGCCCAAGCCAAAGGAGCGAGAATCCACAAATCGCGCCCAAACGCGAACGGAATGAGGAGCGAACAGCCACCACTCGCTGCCATGGCGAGGATCACGAGCCGTTCACGACCGCGAGCGTCCGCTGCCAACCCGCCCCAGACGCATCCGGCACCTCCGATCGCGATCGTCCCGAACGCGATGAGAGAGACGAGTCGCGCGTCGTCGGTGCCGGTATTCCCGGCACCGTGCACTGCCACGCTCGCTCCAATGAAGACCGGAATCCAGGTCCAGAACGAATACAGCTCGAACATGTGCCCGAGATACCCGCCCGTCGCCAGCCGCCATTCCCGACGCTCGACGACGGTGCGAACCAGGCTCCACGAAAACGGTCGGGGCGGGAATGGATACGGCCCGTCCATATAGAACAGCCCAACGAGCAGCGCGGCGGCCACGGCGAACCCGGATGCTGTAAGAATCACGGTCGTTGGTCCGGCATCCGGAAGGGCGTGCACCAGGTACGGCGTTGCTTTGCCGACGGTCAGCGCGCCAACGACTGTCCCGATCGCGAGTCCGCGTCGCGCGCGAAACCATGTCGAGGCCATCTTCATCGCCGGCGGATATACACCGGCGAGTGCAAACCCCGTCATGAACCTGCATGCAAGCCCGCTAATGAACGCACCGCTGAAGACCAGACCGGCATTCGCCGCGGCGCCAAGTATTGCCGCGGAGGCAAAGAATACGCGCGATGGGAGAACGTCGGCGAGATTGAGGAGCGCGGCCACGGCGGTCCCGCATACGAATCCAAGCTGAACGATCGTGGTGAGCCAGGCCGCTTGGCTCGGCCCGATCGACCAGCGTTGCGCGAGCTGGACGGCTACGGCGCTCCCGGCAAACCACAACGACATTCCGAGCAGCTCGGCGCTCGCAAGAAGGGCGAGAACACGCCAGCGCGCGGGGTGTTGATCGAGAACGCCGCTCGCGACCGCGGTCACGAGGCAACTCCGAGCATCGCACGTCCGACGTCGTCCCGGTCGAGCGAAGTCTCGCGCAGCTGGCCCGCGTGTACGACAACGAGGCGCGTCGCCAATGCGAGCACTTCGTCCAAATCACTCGAATAGATCACGACCGCGGTCCCACCGGCCGCGGCTCTGCGCAGCCGCTCGTGAACCCCGCGCGTGGCGCGAATGTCGAGCCCGCGCGTTGGATTCTCCGCGACGAGCAGCCGCGGCGCCGCGCTCAGCTCCCGCGCCAGCACGAGCTTCTGCTGGTTGCCGCCTGACAGGGCACGAGCCCGAAGCCTCGCGCCTTCGGCACGAATGTCAAACTCGCGCACGAGTGCTTCGGTCCGCTGAGCGATAGTACGCCACGCGATGCGGCCGCGACGCGCGCCCGCTCCAAGCAGGGCGACATTCTCAGCGAGGGAAAAGTCGACCACCAGCGCGTCGCGCTGACGATCCTCGGGCACGAAGCCGACGACGCGTTCGCCGTCCACGGTGCCGCGCAATGCTCGGATTCGGCCAGCAATGAGTCGAAGCAGCTCGCGGTGACCCGCGCCTTCGACCGCCGCAATCCCGAGGATCTCGCCGGCCGCGATCGAAAGTGACGCGTCGCGAACGACAGGCACACCACGCTCGTCCTCGACGTCGACGTTCGTGATTCGAAGGACGGTATCGGCGGCGTGAGAGGATCCAACGAACGTGTCCGCTTCACTCGCGCGGCGCTCCTCTCCCAGCAATGCAGCCGCCAGGGTGTGCTCGTCCAGTGCCCGCGCCGATTCAGTGAGAATGTGCCGGCCTCGGCGAAGCACCGTCACGTCGTCGGCCACCATGAGTGCCTCGCGCAAGCGATGAGTGACGAGGACCACTGAGCCGCCACGGTCCGCGAACGCTCGCAGCCAGGTCAGAAGCTCCGCAGCTTCGTTCGGGGCTAGCACGGCGGTTGGCTCGTCGAGGATCAAGGAATCAGCGTCCCGCGCCAGTGCCTTGACGATTTCCAGCCGTTGCTGCGCACCGACCGACAAGTCCTCGGCTCGAACGGCCGGATCGAGTGCGAGCCCCGTCTCCGCGCCGATCTCCAGCACGCGCTTGGACGCGCGATCGGCGCGAAACCAACCGTGGCCGCCCAGGGCAACATTCTCAGCCACCGTCATCGCCGGAACGTTCGTAAAGTGCTGATGCACCATCCCGATTCCCGCGGCAATCGAGTCGTGGGCGGAGCCGATCGACCGGCCGTCGGCGAAGGCTGCACCCGCATCCGGTGGAATCAGGCCGAACGCGATACGCATCAGTGTGGTCTTGCCCGCTCCGTTCTCGCCCAACAGGGCGTGCACCGTTCCCCGCCGGAGTCGAAACGAGACATCGTCGAGCGCAATCGTGGGACCGAAACGTCGCGTGATGTTGTCCAACGCGATTCGCGGAGCGAGGTTCGCGTCGATTGATGCCGAGCTCACAATCCGGTCGGCAAGTCGATGAAACTCGTTTCGATGCCGAACCGCTCGCTAACGGATGCTGCCAGTGCGCGAACTCCGAGAGTCTCGGTAGCGTAATGGCCGGCGTACAGCACCACGATCCCGAGCTCGCGCGCCTCGACGGCAGTGTGGTGTGGCCCTTCCCCGACGACGAGGGTGTCGATGCCGAGCGTCGCCGCTTCGCGCAATGTTGCGCTGTCGGCGCCCGCGCCGCTGCACATTGCCCACGCACGGGTGATCCGATCGGGCTGGAACGGAGAGGCGACCAGCGTTCCGCCGAATTCGGCCGCGAGGGCCCGCGCGCGGTCGGCGATGGCTCGCGTTGGAATGTTGGAGCTGCCGCGCAGCCCGACTTCGATGGTCGCGAACCGCGCGAACCCGCCGGTCGGCGTCAGGCCTAGCCGCTTCGCGAGCAGTGCATTGTTCCCGAACTGCGGATGCACGTCGAGTGGCAAATGCGCCGAGTACACGGCCACATCGCGTCGGACCAGTTCGCGAATCGCTTTGACGCGATGTCCGGTGATGGGCTGCACGCCCGACCAGAACATGCCGTGATGCACCAGAAGCAACCGCGCTCCCACGTCGCCGGCGACTCGAACGGCGTTGGTCGAAAAATCGACCGCCGCGGCGATGTGCGTGATTTCGCCTTCGTTCTCGAATTGCACGCCGTTCACTGCGTTGGGATAGTCCGGGACGGCGTCGACGTCGAGGGTTGCGTCCAGATATCCACGAATCTCGGAAAGCGACGGCATCTCATCGCGCCGGCGTTACGCGCAGCGAATCGTGCTTCACCGTCAACTCGCCGGCCAGCATGCGTTGTTGCAGCGAATCAATCCGCGAGCGGACCGCCGCCGGGATTCGAGCTTGGATCGTCGGGTTCAGCACGAGCGTCACGACACGGCTCGCTTCTCCCAATTCGACGACGCGCGGTTTGAACGCTCCGCTTCGGACTTCTTTGGCAATCGTCAAGAAGGCGAGCGGAAGATCGATGACGACGCTTCCAAGCGTGACTTCTGGCGCCACTGAATTCTGATCGGAGTTGGATCCGATCACGTAGGCGTTTCCGCGCTCGCGCGCTGCCTGGAATACGCCTAGTCCCGCCGCATCAGCATTCTGGAAAATGACGTCGACACCGCGGGCGAGCTGCGCCAGCGCCTGTTCCTTTCCCGCGCTGACGTCATCCCAATTCCCGATGTACGACGTCACGACTCTGATCGATGGATCCACCGAGCGCGCGCCCTGTTCGAACGCGTGAAAGCTCTCGACGACTGGCGGCAGCTCGGTCCCGCCCAGCACCCCGAGCTGCTTCGATTTGGTCATCGAGGCGGCCAGTATACCGGCGAGATACGAAGCATCGGCAAAGCCGAACGTCATACCGGCCAGGTTCGGCCCGGCCGTCGTTCCCGACGTGGTGACGAACAGGGTCTTCGGGAAAGCTGGCGCAACTCGGCGTGCGGCGTCCTGGAATTCGAACCCGTGGCCGAACACGATGTCATAACCTTGCGCGCCGTATTGACGAAAGTTCTCCTCGAATTCGGCGGGAGTCTTGGTTTGGATGTGACTGATGTGGGCGCCGAGGCTGTCCCGGATCCGCATCAGTCCTTGGTAAGCGCCGGAGTTCCACGACTGATCGGAAATCGGACCGGGGGTGAGCAAGGCCACCCGCAGCGAGTCGTCGGACTTCCTGCCGGATCCTCGATCGCTTGATGGGCCACAGGCTGCAAGGGTCAGGAATACGCCTGCAACCGCAGTTGTGGGAAATTTCGGAGTCACAGCGATCTGGAGAGCTTTTATTCCAAGTGCAAGAAGACGTTAGCTAGCTGTTCAATGCTGTGGATAATTGAGTCTGCTGGACAAAAATCTGTTCGTGACGCCAAGCTGAAAACAAATCGCGAACAGCATTACTGGTGTTACACAATTTCTATGCTGTCGCTATTCTGTCGAAAAATCTTCCATCTTTTCTCGAAGAATCAGCGCGAGTAGCCGATCGAGATCGTCGTTCGAGTAATACTTCAGTTCGACGGTCCCCTTCTCTTCGCCAGCGATGGCGATCCGCACGTCCGTTTGCAGGTACCGGCGCAAGGCGTCCTCGACCGCCCTTACCGCCGCGCTTGCTCTGGGCGAAGTTGTCCGAGAGCCAGCACTAGCGCTGTCGGGTTTTATGGGTACCGGCGCCGACATCGTTCGGACGAGCTGTTCAAGAGCCCTCACGCTCATGCCAGCCGCAACAGCACGCTTGGCGAGCTCTGCCGTCGAATGTTCCGGTGCCAAGCCGAGGAGGGCTCGTGCGTGGCCCGACGTCAGTGCCCGTGTCTGAACCAATTGCTGAACCTCCTCCGGCAGCGAGAGGATTCTCAGCAGATTCGTCACGGTTGTCCGATCCTTCCCCACCGCCTCTGCGACTTGCTGCTGGGTCAGCTGGAAGTCCTCGATGAGGCGGCGGTATCCGCGAGCTTCTTCGATAGCGTTGAGATCCGCCCTCTGTAAGTTCTCGACCAAAGCGAGGACGAGCATCGTGCGGTCGTCGAAGTCCCGGACGATTGCCGAGATCTCGGACCAGCCGAGGTTGCTGGCGGCGCGGAAACGGCGCTCGCCAGCGATCAGCTCAAAGGCGTCACCCCGTCGGCGAACGGTTATCGGCTGTAGCAATCCACTCGACTTGAGTGACTGCTCGAGTTCGACAAGCTCGGCAGCGTCAATCTCGCGCCTGGGCTGAAACGGATTTGGCCTGATTCGCGAAATCTGAATTCTTTGGAGATCGCTGGTTGCGGCAGTCTGCTGGAGCGCGCCACCGGCGGGAATGAGCGCCTCCAATCCTCGGCCGAGCCGCCTCGGCGTTTCCGCACTCATTTTCGCCTCCTCATAAGTTCTTTGGCAACATTGATATACGCTTGTGCGCCGACGGACGTGACGTCATACAGGATTATCGGCTTCCCGAAACTCGGCGCCTCTGCCAAACGAACGTTTCTGGGCACGACGGCTTCAAACACCTGGGCACCAAAATACTCTCGCGCCTCCGCCGCCACTTGCCGCGAGAGATTGAGCCTCGCGTCATACATCGTGAGGAGCACGCCGTCGATTGCGAGTTCGGGATTCACGCTCCGCTGCACGAGATGCACGGTGTTCAGGAGCTGTGAAATCCCTTCGAGCGCGTAGTATTCGCACTGGAGTGGGATCAGGAGTGCATCCGCGGCAGCCAACATGTTGAGCGTGATCAAGCCCAGTGACGGCGGGCAGTCGATCAACACATAGTCATACTCATCGCGTACTGCGGCGACTGCAGCTCGCATCACTCTGTCGCGATTCGGTCTCTCGACGAGCTCGACCTCCGCGCCGGCCAAGTCGGGGGTTGCTGGGACCACGTCGAGTAGGTCAAAGTGGACGTGCCGAACCGTCGCGTCCCGTATTTGGCGGTCTCCGACCAGGACGTCGTAAACGGTCGTGCCGATCGACGCTCTATCGACTCCGATTCCGCTTGTCGCGTTGCCTTGAGGATCGCCGTCTATCAAAAGGGTTCGCTGCTCTGCGGCGGCGAGACTCGCCGCAAGATTCACAGCGGTCGTCGTCTTTCCGACTCCACCCTTCTGATTTGCTATGGCGATTACGCGGGCCACTGGCTCACTGAGGGATTTGGCTCGATCGATTGGCGGTAACAGCGGCGTGCGGCCAATCTACCTGGCGTCTGGCCTCGAAACAACGTGCCACGTGGCACATCGGCTCATCGATGTGCCACGTGGCACGTTGTCAGGTTCGGTCTTCCAGGACTCAGCGGCCAGGCACGAACGCCCAACGGGCGGTCACGGTCACCGAAATCGTCTGTTCGCCAGGTTCGATCGGCGTCGGGGCGGCCGCTGCCATCTGCGCCTTGCCCAGTGCGATCTCCTGGATGGGCCTTGGGAACGCAGCGGTCGTCGCCTCGAGCAGCTGACCGAGATTTCCGCCAGCAGCGCGGGCTATCGCCTCCGCGTCCGCCCGCGCATTGGTTACGGCTTCCGCCATGGCAACGCGGCGCACGGAGTCCGCCTTCGACGAAAAGAATTGCAGACTCGAGATCTCGTTCGCGCCTTTCGCGAGCGCCGCGTCGATCACCTTCCCAACCTCATCGATCCGGCGGACATTCGCTCGCACGGTATTCCGCACCACGTAGCCGGTCACCCGCGGCGGTTGGTTGGGTGCATACTGCATCTCCGGAGTCACACTGTAGTTGAGCGTCGAAAGCTGATCGGCGCCCAGACCAAGTGCCCTCAGAGTATCGAGAATGGCGCGCTGTCGCCGGGCATTATCGGCCGCCGCTGGCCCAACCGTGTTAGCACGCGTCTGCACGCCGACGAAAATGGTCGCGCGGTCCGGCGAGATCGATGCTTCCCCCATGCCAGTCGCGATGATTTGCGGTGGCGTCGTCGAAGGCGACTGAGCAACGATCACATTCGGAACCAATGTCGCGCTCGCGACTGCCAACACCACGGTCATGAGGTGACGCACGAGAAAACTCCTGCAGGGGTGGTTGATTCTCTGGATCAGACGCACAGCGGATGCTCGGCTACACGTAGCATCCGGATCGACCCTGGTCCTCTGCTAATAGTAGCAAAATGCACATAAACCGCGCCCCACAATCCACTACTGGATGCTACAACCGTTCAGTCGCCGAGTGCCATTTCCGAGCGCCTGGAACGCTTCTCGATCTCCAGCACCAGGTTCTGCAAGTCGGTGGGGCTCACGCCAGGGATACGCGCGGCTTCGGCGAGCGTCGCCGGCCGAATCGCGGCGAGCTTCTGACGCGACTCGAACGACAGCGAGCGGATCTCGTCGTACGGCAGGTCGGCTCGAAGCCTGAATGTTCCCATTCGCTGCAGCTTCGCCGCCTGATCGCGCTCGCGCGAAAAATAGCCCGCATATTTGAGCTCGAGCTCGGCCGTGATCGTCGCGTCACGGTCGAGAGAATCGCCAACATCCACGGCAGCGAACAGCGCCCGCAACGATATGTCCTGCCGCTTCGCGAGCTCGGCGATTTTCACCGAGTGCGCTAGCGGCGCGCTGCCGGCAGGCGCCAGTACCGTCGAAGCGCGAGCCGGCGAGATGCTCGTCGTTTCCGCGAGCTGTCGCGCGCTCGTCTCGTCGGCGAATCGCCGCTCGATCGCTCGTTCCTCGCCGGCCGAATAGAGACCAAGGCGCTGGCCGATCTCGGCGAGCCGGCGCAGGGCGTTGTCCTGCCGGACGGTGAGCCGGAACTCCGACCGCGATGTGAAGAGGCGGTACGGCTCGTCCACGCCTCGCGTTACCAGATCGTTAATGAGAACACCGATATAAGAAGTCTCTCGACCGAGGATGATGCCCGGCCGATTCTGGGTCCGCAGCGCGGCGTTCAGGCCGGCAACCACGCCCTGGCCCGCCGCTTCCTCGTAGCCCGTCGTGCCGTTGATCTGTCCGGCGAAGAAGAGTCCGGGGATCGCCTTCACCT
The DNA here is from genome assembly GCA_035469245.1 of Gemmatimonadaceae bacterium. Lineage (GTDB taxonomy): Bacteria > Gemmatimonadota > Gemmatimonadetes > Gemmatimonadales > Gemmatimonadaceae > JAQBQB01. Next base: position 54,579 of record DATISA010000213.1, on the reverse strand, counting down.
GCAGAGTCGAGTCGAGCTGCGTCGGCGGATAATAGTCGTACTCGATCGCGTAGCCCGCGCGCGTCATCCGCACCTGCTCGAGGCCGGGGACGGAGCGCAGGACGTCCAGCTGCACCGGCGCGGGGAGCGACGTCGACACTCCGTTCACATAAAGCTCGGACGTGTCGTGCCCTTCCGGTTCCAGGAAGAGCTGGTGCCGGTCGGCGGCGGGAAACTTCACGACCTTGTCCTCCACCGACGGACAGTACCGCGGCCCGCGAGACGCGATCGCGCCCCCGTACATCGCCGAAAGCCCGATGTTGTCCTGGATGATGCGTTTCCCCGACTCGCCGAGGAATGTCACCCAGCACGGAAGCTGTGCCGGGTGCCGGGTTCCTCCAGCCGTCCGGCGCGGGGTCGTCCAGAAGTGTGACCACGAGAAATCGAACCGCTCGATCTCGCTGTCCTGTTGTTCGAGCCGTGAAAAGTCGACCGAACGCCCGTCGATGCGCGGCGGCGTGCCGGTCTTGAACCGCGCGACCGCAAGTCCCACGGCGTCGAGCTGCTCCGCAAGGTGCGTGGTCGCCGATTCTCCCGCCCGCCCACCGCCCATCTTGGTCGCCGTGCCAATGTGAATCCGGCCGCGCAGGAACGTCCCCGTCGTGATCACAACGCAGCTCGCACCAAATCGCCGGCCCTCGAGCGTCTCGACACCGGCAATCGGATTCTCGCCCTCTACCAGCACCAGGCGTGCAACGGTTCCCTGGATCGGCTGCACGTTGGCGTGCTCCTCGATGAGCGCACGAACGGCACGGCGATAAAGCCCGCGATCGCACTGCGCGCGAGGTGCCCACACGGCTGGCCCCTTGCTCCGATTCAGCATCCGGAACTGAAGCGATGCCAGGTCGGTCGCTCGGCCCATGATCCCGCCAAAGGCGTCGACTTCCCGTACGACCGTGCCCTTGGCGATCCCACCAATCGCTGGATTGCAGGACATCTGCCCGATGGTCTCGAGCGCGCTGGTGATCAGGCCTACACGTGCGCCGGCCCGTGCGGCCGCCACGGCGGCTTCGGTGCCGGCGTGGCCCGCCCCGACCACCACAACGTCGAACGTCGCCTCGACCTGGCCAGCGCGTGTCTCATCCATGCGATCAAAGCTAAGGCGACGCGCCGCCGGCCGTGAATCAGTAGGGAATTCCGATGCGCGTATATTCAACGCCCGTGAGCGAACCGAGGCGATCCCGTGGCCCTTCCGATATCATCTGGCGCGCCGACACTGTTCATTCGGCGGCAGGCATACGAGGCGAGTGACTTGAGCCGTGCGGAAATCGACGCACGGCTCGGTCTCACGGCCGATGAATTTCGCGTCGAAGGTGATTGCATCGCGATTGGGCCGATCCATGGCGAACAAGGAGATGCTCTCGTCGAGCTCGTGGGCGACCTGGAGAGCCGGGGTCTCGCGTATTTCGACGACTTCTTCGAGTTGAGCGGCAATTGGCCGGACTGGCTGAAGCTGTACGCATCCAGCCGCTGACGCGGGTCAGGTCACGATCGCTTCGTCAACTCGGCGGAAGGTGACGCCGGTGTGAGGGGCCCTCGACGCAGCAGTCCGTGCCATCCGCACTCATAACACCAGCTGGTCCGGAACCACGGTAAGAGCGCGTTCCAGCCACGCGACTCGACGCGTAGCGTGACTGCATCGCAGTTCGGACAGCGGTCGCCGTCAGGGAGCAAATAGAAGAAGAACACCGTGGCCAGTATGGCCCGGAGCACGAAGAAGCCGCCGATGATCAGTATGCACAGTACGGCGTCCCACATCGTGTCTCCCCGACCTACAGTCGCTTCTCGACTTCATGCCACGATTCGACGTACGCGACGTCATTCTCGATTCGCTCGATCACGACCTCGGTGTCCGCCATGATGGAGCCGCCGCCGAGATCGCGGGCGCGTAGCGATCGGCGCTCGTTCCCGACCCCGAACGTCACTTCTCCTTCAACGTCACCATGGATCGGCTTCGTCACACGGCCGACCTGCCCTTGCAGCACATAGCGCTCGTCGTCGACGTCGTGCTCGGGCACGACCTTCCACCAGCGTCTCACGAGTCGTGCCGCCATTCCCGATGCAGCGCCGCCAAGCACAACGGCAATCAATACCCGTGTCTCAGCAGTGCCGTATTGGCGCTGCGAGAGGACATACCCGGTTACGCCAAACACAATGCTGAAGGCGACGAACACGGGCGGCGAGAGGCGAAATGAGCGTTCACCGCTCGGGCTTGCGTCGCGCGGTCGTTCGACGCCGGCGATCATGATCCGGACAGCGAGTAATAGTCCACCGATGAACGCAACGAGGTACACGACCTTCATGAACACGAGCTCTTGGGTGCGAGATTGTCAGCCGACGGCATAGTGGCGTCCGGCATCGGTTGCCGTGATATGCACCGCGATGAGCTGGCCAGGACCAACTCGTACCGGCGCGGTCCGGGACAATGCGTCGGCCGCGCCTTCATTTCAAGCTCCGGCCTCCGAATGGTTGCGGCCGATCACTTCGCTGAGGAACTCGCAAGCCCGCTGCTCGGAGTAATACGACGCGCGCCACGGCCAGGCGCCCGAAACGAACCCGACGTGTCCCCCACGCTGAGTGAACTCGAGCGCGAGATTCGGGTTGCCGGCTGCCAACTCACGCGCCTCGGCGAGGACGTCCGGAGGAAGAAACGGATCATCGACCGCGCTGAGCAGAAACGTGGGTATCCGGATGGCGGCCAGCCAACGAAGCGAGCTGGATCGAAAGTAATAGTCGTGCGCGTCCCGGAAGCCATGGACTGGCGCGGTGACAGCGTCATCGAACTGGAAGATCGTCCGGGCTTCTCGAAGGCGATCGCGATTGAAGAGGTCCGGGTACCGATCGAGTTTACGCAGGGCCTTTTCGCGCAGCGTCGATAGGAAGTGTCGATCGTAGATTCGCGAGAAACCCTGCGAGATGAAGCGGGCTCCACGCTCGAGATCGTACGGTACGGAAATCGCCGCCGCCGCCTTGATCTGCGGCGGCAGCGTCCCCGCCCGTTCGCCCAGGAATTTCAGCAAGACGTTCCCGCCGAGCGACACGCCCGCCAGCACGATCGCGCCGTGGTCGTCCTCCTCGAGGAGTCGGTCGAGCACGAATGCGAGGTCGGTCGTTTCTCCGGAGTGATAGAAACGGGGCGCGTAATTCGGCTCCGTACCGCAGCCACGAAAAATGAGGAGGTCGGCCGCCCATCCGCGCCGATCCGCCTCCTCGAAAAAGGGCGCCACGTAGTGCGACCGGACCGTGCCCTCGAGGCCGTGGAGCAGAAGGAGTCGCGGCGCACCACTCGTCCGGGATTCCATCCTCAACAGCTCCAGAAAATCTCCGTCCGGCGTATCCCAACGCTCCAGTCGCGCGCGGATTCGCGGTCGGGGCCGGAAGAACTTGCCCCAGAGGGTCTGTGCGTGACCTCCCGGTACCCACCATGCCGGACGGTAAGTATGTTCGCTTCGGCGGTTGGAGGACACGATGGCAGCTCTCTCGGCCGTTCAAGGGTCGCGATCAATAACAGCTTACCCCAAGCGATGGAAGTTCAGGTTTTTGGAGTGAGAAAGAGCGCCGAGACACGCAAAGCGCTGCGGTTCTTCGCCGAACGCCGGATCAAGACGCATTTTGTCGATCTGGTGGAGCGGCCGGCATCGCTTGGCGAACTCCGCCGATTCGTGCAGAAATTCGGCATCGCGGGGCTTCTCGACCGCCATTCCAGGCGGTTCACGGAGCTCGGCCTGGCGCACGCGCAGCTTTCCGAACAGCGATGGATCGACAAGCTCGTCGACGAGCCATTGCTGCTCCGAATGCCATTGGTCCGCAACGGGAACCTGCTGACCGTGGGCGAGGCGGAGCACGACTGGAAGAGCTGGATAGCAAAGTGACCCAACTCGCGTTCTCCGACGTCGCCGTCGAGTTCGGCGCGTCCACGTTGTTCGATCGCGTGACCTTTACCGTGGCCGCAGGCGAACGATGGGGCATCGTCGGAAGGAATGGAACGGGCAAGACGACGCTATTCCGGCTTCTGACCGGTGAGCTGGCTCCGACACGCGGCCAGATTGCACGTCAGCCTGGCTTGCGGGTTTCCCTTCTGGAACAGCACAGGGACTTTGGCGGGGCGGTGACCGTGTGGGAGGCTGCGGCGGGAACGTTCGCGGAACTGTTGACGCTGGAACGATCGCTCGTCGAGCAGGCGGCGCGACTGGAACACGACTCCAGCGAGGCGGCGCTCGATCGGTACGGCAAGGACCTCGAGCGGTTCGAGCACGAAGGCGGTTACACGATCGCGCCGCGGGTCGACGCAGTCCTGCACGGACTCGGCTTCGATCCAGCAGACGCACGCACCATGCGCGTCGAGCAACTCAGCGGCGGCGAGCGCGGACGGCTCGGCCTTGCCCGGCAGCTCGTCAGCCCGGCGGATGTGCTGCTGCTCGACGAGCCGACGAACCACCTCGATCTCGAAACGACTCGTTGGCTGGAGGACTACCTCGCGAGCTCGCCGGCGACGATCCTGCTCATCAGCCACGATCGCGCGTTTCTCTCGGCGGTCGTCGACCACGTGCTCCATCTCGAAAATGCGACAACTTCGGCATACGCTGGCGGCTACATGTCGTTCATCGAGCAGCGGTCACTTCGGCGGCTCACCCAACAGCGCCAATTCGCCCAGCAACAGCGCAAGATTGCGAGTGAGGAAGCGTATATTGCGCGCAACATCGCGGGCCAGAACAGCAAGCAGGCGAAGGGCAGACGCAAACGGCTCGAACGCATGCCTCGGTTGAGTGTCCCGGCCGAAGACGCAGGCGCCATGGCCCTTCGCTTCGACGTCGGCGAACGCGGAGGCGATCGCGTCGCGACAGCCGAGCATGCGACCCTGAAGGTCGGTCAGAGGATCCTGGTGCAGGATTTCACCGGGACACTCATGCGTGGCGACACCTTGGGTCTGGTCGGTCCGAACGGAGCGGGTAAGTCGACCCTGATTCGCGCGCTGCTCGGTGAGCACCCGGTTGCCAGTGGTGAACTTCGCTTGGGCGGCGGGATCGTCGTCGGGTACTACCGGCAGGATCTGACGCAACTGCCGATGGGCAAATCGATCTACGACGTCATCAACGATTTGCGTCCGACATGGGACCGCCGGCTCGTTCAAGGACACCTCGGCCGGTTCGGGTTTTCCGGCGACGAGGTGCAGCGGCGCGCCGACACGCTTTCAGGCGGCGAGCGTGCCCGCGTCGCTCTGGCGATGTTGATGCTCAGCCGCGCGAACCTGCTGATTCTCGACGAGCCGACAAACCATCTCGACGTGGAATCGATCGAAGCGCTCGAAGACGCGCTCGCGGAGTACGACGGCACCATCCTGCTCGTGAGTCACGATCGCGCGCTGCTGCGCGCCCTCACCACGCGAGTGTGGGTACTCCACGATCAGCACATCACCGACTTCGACGGCAATTTCGCCGAGTGGGAGACCGTCGCCGCCGAGCGCGCGCACGCAGCCGCTGTGCAGGCGGCCGAGGACGAGGCGCTCCGCCGGGTGCAGGAACGCAAGCGGACGGCGCGACGCGATGACGCGACGCGTGAAGCGCGTGCCTCCATTCGCGAAGCCCAGAGGCGCGTCGCCGAGCTCGAAGAGAATGTGCAACGGCTCGAAAAACGGGTCGCCGAGCTGACGACTCGACTTCAAGATCCGGAGCTGTACATGCACCCGGACGGCGTAGCCGACGCGCGTCGGCTTGGTGGGGAGCTCGAAGACCTGAAGCGTCGGCTCGACTCCGAGCTCGAGGCGTGGACCGCGGCGACCGATGCCCTTGGCACCCTCGTCGCGACGCACGCCTAGCCCGGCGAAGCCATCGGCCGCGGCATGTTGGGCTTTCTGATTTGCGCGCAACTCGCGGCCGCAGCGCAGCGGCCAGACTCGGTGTATTCGTCGGCCGCGCTCCGCGACATGGTCGCTGCGGCGGCTGAAGCGAATCGCCGGCCTCCCCGAGAGCTCCAGGAATACACGAGCCACGTCGAGACCGAGCTGGCGCTCATTCTCCGCGACACGCTCGGCCGGGAGCATGCCGCGGAAGTGGAGCAACTCGCAAGCGACGCGCACTGGACGCGCTCCGAACGTTATGACCTACACATTGTCGGGTATCGAGCGCAGAACGTGGGCGTTCCATATTCGACGCTGAGCATCGTACGCGGCTGGACCGTCCCAACCTTGTTCGGCGAACGATTGTTGTTCGGAGCGTACATCGCGGGCCCGAATCGGCGCGACACACTGACTGCGGTGCATCCGTTCGCGGCCGATCGCGAGGCGTTCTATCGCTATTCCGGCGGCGATACGGTCGCCGTGCTGCGCATTGGCGACCGCCGCATTCCAATCGCCCGAATTCGCGTGCGGCCCGAGTTCACCAGCCGTACGCCGCTCGGTGCCTTCGACGGCGAGATCGAAATAGACGCCGTGCGGCATCAGATCGTTCGCATGCGCGGCCAACTCGTGGTCGTGGGTGTCCACGCGCGCTCGGGAAGCCGCTTCCTGCGATGGACCGGGGTCGTATCCGCGGCCTACGTCGAGTTCGTGAATTCGGAGATTGCTGGGAAGTACTGGCTCCCGACCAGACAGCGAACGGAATTTCAGGCGAGTGTGCCGTTGCTCGGCCAGACGCGGGCGGTATTCCGGATCATTTCGACGATCAGCGACATCGCCGTCGTGACCGACAGCACGATCGCCAGTCCCGACACGAGCCACCCTCTCCGCGTGATCGTCACCTGGGCGCCGAGCGACAGCGTGAGCCGGTTCGGCGATTGGCGGCAGGAGGTCGGGACGCAAAGCGGCGCCGTGCACAGCGACGATTTTGCGGACATGGCCCCGCCGCCATGGCGGAGCACCGGGCCTCCGCGCGTGAACATGTTCCCCAACAGCCTCCGCAGAATTTTCCGATTCAATCGCATCGAGGGACTCTACCTCGGATTGGCGCCCACGATCGATTTTCGATCTGCACAACCCGGATTGTCCAGCGGGGTGTTTGGCGGGTGGGCATTCTCCGAGAAGAGTGCGCGTGGCGGCGCATTCGCCTCGTACACCCGCGCGTTGGTCACGACGAGTCTTCGGGCAGAGCGTGCGTTGGCATCGACGAACGACTTCACGCTGCCGATCGATGACGACCCGGGCTTCAGCGCATTGCTGACATCGGTCGACGACTACGACTACGTCGATCGGAGGACGGGGGTGGCATCGATCAGCCGCGCCCTGGGCTCCCCCAACGCGGGCCGCGTAACGGCCCAGCTCGGAGTGGGCGACGACCGCGCGGCAATCGCGCACATCGAGCACGGACTCGTTGCCGCGGGTAAACGGTTTCGTCCCAACCGCGGGATTCTCGAAGGGCGGTACACGCTCGGCACCCTGGACTTCGAATTCCACCCAAACGTGACTGGAGACTACGTGTCACCGGGCATTGGTGCTCGCGCGCACTACGAGGCCGCCCGTGGCGACCTTGACTGGGAGCGGATCGAGGTCGGTCTCTCGGGTCGGCACTATTGGGGGCCGCTGTCCGTCGGCGCGCATGTGGACGGCGGAGTCGCGCTCGGGAAGACGCTGCCGCCGCAACAGCTCTTCGAGCTCGGCGGAACAGTCCTTCTCCCGGGTTACGATTACAAAGCGTTCGCCGGCGATCAGGCGGCTCTGTTTCGTGCGTTCACGAGCTACCGTTTTCCGATCTGGAAGCGGCCGGTGCGCATTTGGCGGAACTACTTTCTCCCCGGTCTCACACCCGGCATCGCGGCCAGCGTTCAGGGCGGTTGGACCCGGGCGTCGACACGGGCTGCCGTGCAGGCAGTTCGTGAACTTGGCGTCGATCGAGATGGCGTGCCCGTTTCTGTTCCTACCGGAAACGTGAGATCGACCTTCGGAATTGGCCTGAGTTTTTTCGCGGACCTCGTCCATGTCGGCGTCGCGAGGCCGGTCGATCATCCAGCGCCGTGGCGCGTAGTGGCGGGATTCGGAGTTCGGTTTTAACGCGCCGGTCGGCACGGGGGCTGATTCAGAATTCTCCAATGAAGCCGATTTCCGGCTCGAGCCTCACGCCACACTGCCTTTCGACCTTCGTTTGCGCGATGTTGATCAATTCGCGTACGTCTTTGGCGGTCGCGCCACCGAGGTTGACCATGATGTTGGCGTGAATGTGGGAGATCTGCGCGCCGCCCAGGCGAAAGCCTTTCAGTCCGCACTGATCGACGAGCCGACCCGCACCAACACCGTCCATCTTCTTGAAGATCGATCCCGCGCTCGGATGCCAATCGAGCCACGGATGCTTCGCCCCGCGCCAGCTCAAGTTTTCCTGGAGAATTCGGTGCAGGACGGCCGGGTCGCTGCGCGTCAACCGAAACGTCGCGGAGAGCACGATGTCTCGTCGGTGGTGGAAGACGGAGTCATCGTACCCAAAGTGCACGTAGTCAGCACCAACGACCTTGCGCTCGTTCTCCTGCGACAGGATCTCGCAGGACTCGAACACCTCGGCGATGAACATCGTGCGGTCACGCGCCGGCGCCGGCGACAGAAAGTGCAGGTTCTGCCATACGGCGCCGCCAACCGTGCTCGGAATGCCGACGTAGTGCTCGAGGCCGGACCAACCGCGCGCGACCGCTGCCTGAATGAGCTCCTTGACCGTTGCGCCGCTCTCGGTCCAGAGATCGCATCGCTCGCCCTGCTCGCGGAACTCGTGTCGGCGCGCGGTGTTTCGGATCACCAAGCCGCGAAAGCCGCGGTCGCCAACGAGGATGTTGGCACCAAGCCCGAGGACGAAGTAGGGTACGTCGAGCGCGCGAGCCGCGAGGACCGCATTCGCCAATGCATCGGCGGAGGTTGCCTCATAGTACAAGTCCGCGGGTCCGCCAATTCTGAACGTAGTGTACGGCGCGAGCGGCTCGTCGCGTCGGACGTGCGAGGCATCGAGGCGTGCGGATAACTCGTCAAGCGACGAAGGATTGACACTGGTCATGATTGACGTGAAAGAAACCATGGATCGGCACCTGTCGCCACGGCGGAGTCGGCACGCACACGCGCTGCTCATAACGGCTCTGCTGAGTGCATCACTCTGCGGACCACTCTGGTCATCGTTGCCGGCGCAGCGAGCCGAACTGGAGCGACACATCCAGCGGACGACGCTCCCGAACGGATTGGATGTCATCGTCGTGCCCAATCACGGCGTCCCTCTGGTGACGATCGAAGCGGACGTGAAGAACGGCTCGTTCACGCAGGGCCCGGAATACTCCGGGCTTTCACATCTGTACGAGCACATGTTCTTCAAGGCGAACTCCGCGTATCCAAAGCCGGACGACTTCGTCGCTCGAGCTTCCGAGCTCGGAGCCGAGTTCAACGGCACAACGAGCGAAGAGCGCGTCAACTACTATCTGACGCTGCCGGCGGACAGCATCGAAGGCGGAATGCGGTTTCTGCAAGCGGCTCTCGTGACGCCACTGTTCCTTCAGGAAGAGCTCGAACGCGAGCGGCAGGTCGTCATCGGGGAGTACGACCGCAACGAATCGAGCCCACTATTCGGATTCTCGCAGGCCATGGGAAAGGCGCTGTGGACGAGCGCGTGGAGCCGTAAGAATCCGCTCGGCGAGCGCGCGGTGATCGAGTCGACGACGCCCGACAAGATGCGGACGATCCAGCACCGCTACTACGTCCCCAACAACACGGCAATCATCGTCACCGGCGACATCGCGCCTGAGCGTGCGTTCGCCTTGGCGCGCACGATCTTCGGAGGCTGGCAGCGCGCTGCGGATCCGTTTGCCGTCGACTCGATTCCGCGGATCCCACCGCTCGCGCACGATACCGCCGTCATTGCCGAGCAGCCGATCGGGAGCGTGATCCTGATGCTGCAGTGGCAGGGACCGAGCGCGCGCGGCGACCCGGCTGCCACGTACGCAGCCGATGTGTTCTCGGACGTGTTGAACCAGCCCGGCTCCCGGTTTCAGCGACGACTCGTCGACGGCGGCCTGTTCGAGTCTGTCACGGTGAACTACTACACGCTCAACCAGGTTGGGCCGATCACGATCGAAGGCGAGACCTCGCCGCAGCATTTGCGTGAAGCAATCGCCGCGCTCCGCGACGAGATTCGCAAGCTCGCCGATCCGACGTACTTCACGAGCGCCGAACTAAACGCCGTGAAGCAGCATCGCATTGTCGGCACGGAGCTCAGTCTCGAGCGGGCATCCGGATTCGCACACCAACTCGGGTTCTGGTGGGCGGTGACAGGTCTCGACTACTTCTATGGTTACGTGGATACCATGGCTCGCCAGACGCCCGAGAATCTCCGGGCGTACGCGAGCAAGTACATCGTCGGACACCCGCACGTCATTGGTGTGCTGCTGTCGCCGGAAGCACGGGCCATGCTGAAGCTTACGCCCGCGAATTTGCGTGACACGGGAGTGCAGCCGTGATGCCTCTCCGCGCGTCTCTCAAAGCAGTCCTCGTCCTCTCGGCGGCGCTCGGCGCGCCCGCACTGGCGCAGAGCGACACGGCGACCAGCGCCTTCGACGTCAATGGGCTCACAGTGATTCTGCGACGTAACACGTCGAATGACGTCGTCGCTGCCAATGTGTATCTGCTTGGCGGCGCTCAGCAGCTCTCGCCGGCGACGCAGGGAATCGAGCTGATGCTGCTGCGGGCGACGGAGTTCGGGACCAAGCGCTTCCCCGGCGACCTCGGACGCCAAGCCATGGCGCGGCTCGGAAGCGTTGTGACGATGTCGCCGGCTGAAGACTGGACGGTGTTCGGCTTTACGGGGATCCGATCCACGTTCGATTCCACCTGGGCGGTATTCGCCGACCGGCTCGTTGCGCCGACTCTCGATTCGACCCAGGTGGAACTCGTGCGCGCTCGGATGCTAACGGCGGCGCGCGCCGCCGCGAACAGTCCGGACCCCGTCGTGAATCAGCTCGCGGACAGCCTGACGTTCATCGGTCATCCCTACGGATTCTCGCCTGAGGGGAACGAAGCCACGCTTCAATCGATCACCTTGGGGCAGCTGCGAAGCTACCAGGCAACTCAAATGGTGACCTCGCGCATGCTGCTCGTCGTGGTCGGGAATGTCGACCGCGCGAATCTCGAGCAATTGGTGCGGGGAACGTTGGGTCAGTTGCCGCACGGCAACTACAGCTGGTCACCGCCACGGCAACCGCCAAAGCTGGGGCGGGGGCTAGTGGTCCGGGACGCCCAGTTGCCAACGAACTATCTGCTGGGGCTCTATGCCGGCCCGTCGGCTCGGGACCCCGATTATCCGGCACTTCGGCTTGCCACGGCAATCCTGTCCGGACGGTTCTTCACGGAAATCCGATCGCGTCGAAATCTCTCGTATGAAGTCGACGCGCCATTTCTCGATCGAGCGATTGCGACGGGCGGTGTGTACGTCACGACCGTCGATCCCAACCAAACGCTCCAGTTGATGCGCATCGAGGTCGATCGCCTCAAAGGCGAACTGATCGATCCGCGCGGGCTCGAACGGTTGGTGCAGCAGTTCATCACCGACTATTTCCTGAAGAACGAGACCAATGGCGACCAAGCGACCTTCCTCGCCCGGGCGCAGATCTATCTCGGCGACTACCGTGCAGCGAATCGATTCGTTGATGATTTGCGCCGCGTGCGGCCGGAGGACATCCAGCGGGTCGCACGACTGTACATGCGCGATTTCAGATTTGCCTATCTCGGCAAATCCGGCGCCTTGTCGAGAGCTCTGATCGACCAGTTCTGAATCGGAAACTTCCTGTCCGGCGCTGGTGTCGCCGTGTACACAGCCACCGTGACCGACGGCGGGGTCATTACTGCAGAGCTCGTTGTAGATCGTTGCATCCGGTCGACTTTGTGAATAGTTTCACATTCTCCCTGCAAGTAAGCAAGGCAACCCAACTAGCTCGGAACTACTGGAGGCTCCAAGCAATGCGGTTCCTCGGATTGGCGCTCTTGGCGAGCGCTACCGTCGCAGCCTGTGGCGGCGGCGACAATAAAGCACCGGACACCACGAGCGCGGCGCCCGCAGTGGCGGCGACGCCGGCCGCGGCAGCTCCGGCCCCTGCGGCAGGTGCCGTCGCGAAGGTCCCAGCCTCCGGCGCGACGCACGAAATCAAGCTGATCAGCGACGACAAAGGTTATCGGTTCGAGCCGGCGGACATCACGATCAAGTCCGGCGACGCCGTGAAGTTCGTCATGGTCAGCGGTGGACCACACAACGTGTCGTTCGACCCGGCCGCCGTGCCGCCGGACTCCAAGGCGCAACTCGACGCCAATATGGACAACAAGCTCTCCGAGCTCTCGAGCCCCATGCTCATGAACCCGAATGAGGAGTACGTCATCTCGTTTGGCGGTGTGAAGCCCGGAAAGTACGACTTCCATTGCACGCCTCACCTCGCGATGGGTATGAAGGGCAGTGTCACGGTGCAGTAGGGCTGGCACGGCGATTTGAATTTGGAGCGGAGCCTTCGTGGCTCCGCTTTTTGTTCGCAGCGTGCGCGGCGGCGCTGTTCTATTGGCCTGAGGCGTGCCAAACTTGAGCGCATGGCGGCTTTGACCGGTGACCTTCCCCGCGGGATCTCGCGCCCGGCGTGGTTGACCGCGCGCGCGCGGAACGCGGCCCAGCGTCCGGTCGTGATTGCCGCCGTCGGCCTCGGTGCCTTCATTGCAGCCTTGGTCGCGTTGATTCTCGCGCCGCAACAAGTTCGACAGGCGGGACCCGCCGCACCGCTGATAGCGCCAAGACCCGACACTGCGGCGTTCGTTGCCGCGCTGACCCATGCGCGAGGTAGGCTCTCGGCCGCCGAGTCGTCACTCGCGGCGGCGCGACTGCAGCCAGTCGCTGCTCCGGCCGTCGAAGACACGCCGAATCCGATTGCCGTCGCCCAGCGGGACAGCTTATCGGCCGCGGTGGGCGACCTTGACGCGCTACTGGCGCGAGTGGAGACCGCGCCGGTCAGCGCATCGTACCGCGCGCTGGCGGAGTCGCCTCAACTCTCGCCGCTCCCACGCGTCAAGACGCTGTTGGACTCGCTGAGTGAAATCGAGCGCGATCGTGACGCACTCGGCACGACGGCGGCGGCCGATCCGGTGTATGTCGCCCTGACTTCGCGGGCCACGGAGATCGGCCGAACGATTCAGGCCATCGGCCAAATGCGCCGGGATTCGATTCGCCAGCAGATCGCGAAGCTCAACATGCCGACGCAACGCGTGGTCGTCACACCCACGCCAACGCTCGACACCGCGAGCTGGGTTGCCGAACGCGATTCGGCGCGATCTCTGGTGCGGCAAGCGACGGCTGCGCTTTCGGACGCCCGCTCCAAATCCAGCGAGTTCGACCGAGAGCTGGCGCGGCAGCGTGAGGCGGCGACTCGAAGTGCTCCACCGGTGGCGCTTCTCGCGGCAGCCCTGGTCATCGGCATCGCGCTCGGATTCGGATCGGCGTTCTTCGATGAGCTGCGTCACCCTCGCGTAAGCGATGAGCACGAGCTGGAGCGTGTGACGGGAACGCGTGTACTGGCGACGATTCGGCCGCGGCCGAGGGATCCCGATCGCGATCGCCGATTGTCCGATCGGATGGCGCCCCCGTACTTCGATCCACGAGCTGCGGGGTATCAGCTCACGTATCTGCACGTTTCGAGGACGGGAGCGAGCCGGCTCGTGCTCACGATTGCTGCCGCGGACACGGCCATCGGGGCTGTCGTGGGCATGAACGTCGCGGCGATCGCCGCCGACGAAGCGAGGAGCACGATCATCATCGACACCGATGCACGAGCGCTGCCGGTCGCCGCGGCATTTCGGACGCACGCCGAGCCCGGTATCGCCGACATCATTCGTGATCACATCGACTGGTCGGAAGTGACGACGCAGACGATGGTCGGTCGCGACCGAGTCATCGACATCATTCCGAGCGGCGTCTCGGCGACGCAGCTCGACGCGACCGTGGTGACGGCACTATTCCGCCAGGAAGCGAGCCGGCTCGCGCGGCACTACGAGGCTATCGTGATCGTCGCGGACATCGACCAGGTGTCCGCCGGGCTGCCAGGAGCACTGCCGATTCCGGATACCATCGTATGCGCGCGAGTCGGTCATACGCGTCTCGAGGACCTCCAGACGGCCCTCGACCGCATCCGCGCGGCGGGCGGTAATCCACTCGGCGTGGTGTTGTGGGACGCGGTACCGCCAGCACTGCCGACGCCCGAGCGCATTGCACGCGCGGCACGGCCGCTTCACACGACGGAGATGCGGGCGCTAACGAGCCGCCGATGAGCGGCCATCGTCGGCTGCTGGGGCTGCACACCAAATTCCGACACACGTCGCGTGTGGGCTGACAGCTTTCTGCGCGCAGAGCAGCAGCACGTTCTGCTGTTGCTGCTGTGGAGCGGGCTTTCCCTGCTCGCGGGGACGACGACGGCGCTCCTCCTCGTTGTGCGGCACCGTGCTTCAACCTTGCTGGCGAATTTCGCGAAGCAACTCGTGCTCTGGGGCCTCGTCATCGCCGTCGCCGTCGCGCTGGAACGGCACGGGCTCCGCTTGCGCGACGTCGCGAGCGCCACTCGCGTGGAACGTCTGCTCTGGATGCGGATAGGTTTCGACATCGGCATCGTCGGAATCGGCACGATGCTCGCCATCGCGGGGCGCAGGCTCGCTCGAAGTCGGGCCGCGATCGGCGCCGGCATCGCAATCGCGGTGCATGGGATGGCATTGTTCATCGTCGATGCACAGTTCGCGAGCATGGTATCGAGATACTGATGGCTGAACTCATGCTGGACCTTCGCCACCAGCCGAAGGAGCGCGCATACGCGCAGCTGCACGGAGTCATGTTGAACACGCTGGCCGGCATCGACGACGACATTGCCGGCATGGCGACGCTCAGTTCCCTACTGCAGCATTCGTTCGGATATCTGTGGACCGGGTTCTACCGGGTCGTCACTCCGGGCCGCCTCCTCGTCGGTCCCTATCAGGGCACGCTCGGTTGTCTGGAAATCGAGTTCGGGCGAGGCGTTTGCGGCACCGCGGCGGCAGAGCAGCGAACGGTCATTGTTCCAGACGTGGATCGCTTTGCCGGACACATCACGTGCGATGCGCGAGCGAAATCGGAGATCGTCGTGCCTGTGTTCGATGCGAAACGCTCGCTCGTCGCGGTGCTGGACGTTGATTCGGAGCGAAGGGCCGCTTTCGACGAACTCGACGCGGACGGGCTCGAGCGGATCGTACGGTGGTTCGCCGGCGAAGGTCGCGGTTGATCCGTGGTTGACGCACTCTCACCCCAGATGTAGGCTGATGCTCGGGCCATGACGATCACAGGCTACTCGGATCGCATCAACCACGCGCTGGCGTTCGCGGCGAAGCACCACGATCAGCAGGTGCGAAAGGGCACGCGACTGCCATACCTCACGCATCCCGCGAATGTGGCCATCGTCCTCACGCGGTACCAACGGGACGATCAGACCGTGGTCGCGGGGATCCTCCACGACGTGATCGAGGATTGCGTGCGGGAAGCGTACACGCGTCAGATGCTCGAGCAGCGGATTGGCGACAAGTTCGGTGCCGACGTGCTCGACACCGTGCTCGCGGTTACGCAGCGCCGCCTCGACGACGACGGTGTGGAGCTCTCGTACGACGAGCGTCGCGACGACTACCTCGAGCGTCTCTCGCTGGCCGGCGACGCGGCGCGCTGGGTGTGCGCCGCCGACGCACTCCACAACGCGGCAACGCTGCTGGCCGATCTACGCCGAACGATCGACCCGGATACGGTCTGGCGTCGATTCACGGCGAACCGCGAAGACACGGCACGATGGTATCGCCGCATTCTCGATCGGCTGCGGAGCGTTGGCTTTCAGGGCGAGATCTTGCGCGAGCTCGACCACGTCGTCGTCGCGCTCGAGGCGTGGGCGAGAGACGAAGGGACTCGTGAGGAATCGTCGAACCGCTATACCGGGGCTGCCGAGGCGTAGTGCGACTCGACGTAGTCGTCGAGAATCTTTAGAAAATCCTGAACGATGCTCTCGCCGCGGAGCGTGGTGAGCAGCCTTCCGTCGACATACACCGGCGCCTTGGGCTCCTCGAACGTTCCCGGAAGCGAGATGCCGATGTTCGCGTGCTTCGATTCGCCCGGTCCGTTCACGACGCAGCCCATGACCGCTACGCGCATCTCTTCGACTCCCGGAAACTGCAATCGCCACCCGGACATCTGTTCCCGGATGTACGACTGAATGTCCTCGGCCATGTGCTGAAAAAAAGTCGAGGTGGTGCGGCCGCAGCCCGGACAGGCCGTCACCTGTGGCGCGAAGCTCCGGAGGCCGAGCGACTGCAGGATCTGCTGCGCGACGATCACTTCTTCCGTGCGGTCACCGTTGGGTCGGGGGGTAAGCGAGACGCGAATCGTGTCGCCAATACCCTCGGCGAGGAGAATCGACAGCCCGGCGGTGCTGGCGACGACCCCTTTCGTGCCCAAACCCGCCTCGGTGAGGCCGAGGTGGAGCGGGTAGTCGCAACGAGAAGCGAGCCGCCGGTACACCTCTACCAGATCCTGAACGCCGGAGACCTTCGCTGAGAGGATGATCCGGTCGTGCCCGAGACCTACCTCCTCGGCAAGCTCCGCCGATCGGAGCGCACTCGCCAGCATCGCTTCGATGTAGACATCCTTCGCGTCGCGCGGCGCCGCCGCGCGAGCATTGGCGTCCATCATCTCGGTCAGCAGATCCTGATCGAGCGATCCCCAATTCACGCCAATGCGGACGGGTTTGCCGTTGTCGACGGCGATCTGAACGATCGTTCGAAAGTTCTCGTCCCGTCGTTTGCCGCCGACGTTTCCCGGATTAATGCGGTATTTGGCGAGCGCCCGAGCGCACTCCGGGTACTTCGACAGCAACAGGTGTCCGTTATAGTGGAAATCGCCGATGATGGGCACGTCGACGCCGGCATCGCGCGCCCGCTGCACGAGCTCCGGCACGGCCTCGGCGGCCGCCTCGTTGTTCACGGTGACTCGAACGAGTTGTGACCCGGCCTGTGCCAGATCGAGCACCTGCTTCGCCGTAGCGGCGGCGTCCGCGGTGTCGGTGTTCGTCATCGACTGCACCACGATCGGTGCTGACGATCCCACGCCGACTCCGTCGACGGACACGGACACAGTCCGGCGCCGATGCTCAAACGTCATCAATCCGATCCTCATTGAGTCCATGTCAAAGATAGGCGTCGACGATCCGACCTGACTGATCAGTGCTTGACCATCTATCCGCGGCTTACTAGTTTGGCCGTCGCCTGTAACCAGGGGCCCGCGGGTGTCGGACACCAGGTTATGGGGTTTACGGCCCGCGCAACATGGTGTTGTAGCGGATGGCACCTTCAGGAGTGGGACATGCGTACGACCGGAAAGGTGAAGTGGTTCAACGACGCCAAGGGGTTTGGATTCATCACGCCGGATGGCGGGGACAAGGACTGCTTCGTCCACTACAGTTCGATCCAGGGAAATGGGTTCAAGACACTCGCTGAAGGTGAGGCAGTCGAGTTCGACCTCGTGGAGGGCCAAAAGGGCCCGGCGGCGGAAAACGTGAGCAAGATGGTCGCTCACTGAGTTCAAATGCGAAGATATTCACTGGGGCGCCTCACGGTCGTGAGGCGCCCCAGTTTCTTTCCGAGCCGACTCGGCGCCAACGTGCGTTTCGCCTTTCGCTCAGCTCATCCGATCCCTCGTGCCGGTGGACGCCCACGCCGTGCCGGCACGATCGCCTCCACAGCCTCGGCCACGCGCACGTCCACATCGCGCTGAAATCGGTCGCGGTCGAACCGGAGCGTCAGCGTACCGAAGATGGGCAGCTCGGAGGGATGTGCCCGCATCAGCGTCGTGGCGAGCGCGACCGAAGTTTTGATAGGGGCGCCTAGCTCCTGCGCTATGGCTCGAACCAGCGCGATGTGGTAGAGCCCTGTCTGAGTGACGCGCCGTGCAGCGCCTCTGCGACGTTGTTCAACACCTGGTACTTCGAAGTGCGACAGGAGATTATCCACCCATTTCCTATCGGCGCCAGATGCATATCCAGCTATATCAATGTGATACGTTGGCGACACAATTATCCTTTTCAGAAAGGATTTTTTAGCAGCTGTCGAGCCAAAACAAGTCTTCAGTCTAAGGAACATTATCGTTCGACCTGGTCCTTCACGCAATGCCATGCCTTGCAACAGGACGCCTCGGCGGAAACCCTTGACCTCCGCTGGCATGGAACTGGAAGCCCGTCAACGCCGCACACCAACCCGGAACTAACAATGCACTTCCCTCTTCGCTCGACCGTGCTTGCTGTAGCCCTGGTCTCGATGCCTGAGTTCGGGCATGCCCAGGCGACGCACAGTTCGACCCACTTCAACATCGCCGCGGGTGCGACGCTACCGACCGGCACTTTTTCGGATGCGGTCGATGTCGGGTATCACTTCACCGTTGGCCTTGGGGTGCAGGACAGAAGCTCTGCGCTCGGCTTTCGGGCAGAAGGCACCTACAACGCGTTCAGCGCAAAGAGCGGGGGCGGCGACGTGCACGTTGCCGGCCTGACCGCGAATGCGAGCTACGACCTCGCAAACATGGGAACGACCGGGAGCAAGCTGTACGCAATTGGGGGAATCGGTTTCTACGACACCAAAGTGCCGGGCCAATCGGAAACTGATTTCGGCTGGAACTTCGGGGGTGGGTTCCGCTTCCCGCTGAGCGGCTTCTCGGCCTACCTGGAGGCGCGATACCACCAGGTCTCGAACGCGGACGCGCACCTCGTTCCGATCAGCTTCGGGCTGCTGTTCTGACCTTCCGCGGCGTCACTCGGCGACGCGGCTCAGAGTAACGCCCGCTGGGCAGCTTCGAGCTGTTCGCGCACGGCAGACGGCCCCGTGCCGCCGTCGACCTCGCGCTGCTCGATCGATCGCAACGGCGACAGTGCGTCGAAAACGTCCCGGCCGAACAGCGCGTGGGCCTCTTCGAACGCTGCGAGGGGGAGGGTGTGCAATCCGACTCGCTCTTCCTCGCAGCGACGGATGAGTCGCCCCACCGCCTGGTGGGCCTCGCGGAACGTGGAGCCTTTGCGTACGAGATAGTCCGCGAGGTCGGTCGCCATCATCGTGCTGGAAAGCGCGGCGCGCATTCGTTGCGGCTTGAATTCGCACTCGGCGAGGGCGCCAGCGATAGCCGGCAGGACGCGCAGCAGCGTGTCGACCGCGTCGAACAGGACACGCTTGTCGTCTTGCAGGTCTTTGTTGTAGCTGCTCGGCAGTCCTTTGAGAGTCGCCAGGAGCGTCGTCAGATTCCCGAGCATTCTCGCCGCGGACCCGCGCGCCAGCTCGAGCGCGTCAGGATTCCGCTTTTGCGGCATCATGCTCGAACCCGACGTGTACGCGTCCCCGAACTGCACGAAACCGAACTCGCTCGAGCCGTAGATGATCAAGTCCTCGGCGAAGCGCGAGACGTGCGTCCCGATCATCGCGGCGGCGAAAAGCAGTTCGGCAACGAAGTCACGGTCGCTGACCGCATCGACCGAGTTCGGCGAGACCGCCGCGAATCCGAGCGCGCCCTGGAGCAGCACGCGCGAGATCGGATAGGCCGATCCCGCAACGGCGCCCGATCCCAGTGGGAGCACGCCCGCGGACTTCTTCGATGAGCGCAAGCGTTCGCGATCGCGCTCCAGCGGCCAGAAATGCGCGAGCAGCCAATGCGCCGCCAGGACCGGCATGGCGCGCTGCATGTGTGTGTACGACGGCATGAGCGCGGTGTCGAGCTCGCGCGCGCGGTCGACCACCACGTGCTGCAGGTTGCGTACTGCCGTGTCGAGCCGATCGACGGCCTCCATTGCCCACAGTCGAGTCGCTGTCGCAACCTGATCATTGCGGCTCCGGCCAGTGTGCAGCTTCGAGGCGACGTCGCCAATCTCTTCGTGCAGCAGCCGATCGATGAGCGTGTGCACGTCTTCATCGCTCGGTGTCGGGGCCTCGCCCGAGTCGAGGCGTGCCGCGACGGCATCGAGGCCGTGCTCGATGTCGGTGCACTCATCGAGGGTGAGAACCCCGGCCTTGTACAGCGCCATCGCCCAGGCCTTGGACAGTCGCACGTCAAAGGCCCAGAGCCGGAAATCAACGCCGATCGAGTTATTCAAATTCTCGAAATCGGCCGCCGCGCCAGCGGCGAACCGGCCGCCCCAGAGCTTGTGAGCGTGCGCCGGCGTGGCCCGCAACTCCGCCGTCGTCACGCGATCTGCAACGTCGGCTCGACCGACGGCTCCGACACGGTTGGCGCGGGGGTGAGCCCGAGCTCCTGGTCCTTGAGTGCACGGACGCGGCTCGGCAGGGCGAACAACCGAATGAATCCTGCGGCGTCGCTCTGCTGATACACGTCATCCTCCCCGAAGGTGACGAACCGCTCATCGTACAATGCGTGCTCGCTCTGCCGACCGACGACCGCGGCCGATCCCTTGTACAGCCGCAACGACACCGAGCCGGTCACGCGCTGCTGGGTGACGGCGACGAATGCGTCATAGGCCTCGCGCTCGGTGGTCCACCACCGACCCTCGTACACGAGGTCCGCGTACCGAGGCGCGATGAGATCCTTGGCCGCGAGCGTGCGGCGATCGAGGACGAGCTGCTCGAGCTCCGAGTGCGCCGTGTAGAGCAACGCACCGCCAGGCGTCTCATACACGCCACGCGACTTCATGCCGACGAGCCGATCCTCGACGAGGTCGACGACGCCGCACCCATGGAGGCCACCAATGGCGTTCAGTGCGGAGATCAGGTCCACTGGCGAGAGCGCAGCCCCATTGACGGTGACTGGCGTGCCGCCTTCGAATCCGATTGTCACGGTCTCCGGCGTATTCGGCGCCTCCGTCACGGTTCGCGTCAGCATCAGGAGGTCGTCCGGCGGGGCCGCGTTGGGGTTTTCGAGGACTCCGCCTTCGTGCGAGAGATGCCAGAGGTTGGCATCTCGCGAATAGATCTTCTGACGCGTGGCGGCGACCGGAATGCCGCGCGATTCCGCGTATGCGATCGCGTCCTCACGACTGCGAATGTCCCACTCGCGCCAAGGCGCAATTACGGGCAGGTCCGGGGCGAAGGCGGCGTAGGTCAGCTCGAAGCGAACCTGATCGTTGCCCTTACCGGTGCATCCGTGCGCGAGCGCGTCAGCGCCGACTTCGCGCGCGACCTCGACTTGTCTACGCGCAATGAGCGGTCGTGCCATCGACGTGCCAAGCAGGTACTTCCGGTTGTAGATCGCACCAGCCCGGAGTGTCGGATAGATGAAGGATTCAACGAACTCCTCCCGCAGGTCCTCCACGTAGCACTCGTCGGCTCCCGAAGCGAGCGCCTTCGCGCGCACCCCCGCGAGCTCATCCTTTCCTTGTCCGATATCAGCAGCGACGCAGATAACGCGCGCGCCATCGTAGTTCTCTTTGAGCCAGGGAACGATGATCGAGGTGTCGAGACCACCAGAATAGGCGAGCACGATCGTGCGGGGCATGGGCGCTCCTCAATATGCAAAGTTATGCAGAACAATTGCATATTTAGTCGATTCGATCCCGCCGGTCAATGCCCGAAATCAAGCCCGATTCACCGAACGTTCGCCAACTCGAGGAGTCGC
Source organism: Gemmatimonadaceae bacterium (assembly GCA_035469245.1). Lineage (GTDB taxonomy): Bacteria > Gemmatimonadota > Gemmatimonadetes > Gemmatimonadales > Gemmatimonadaceae > JAQBQB01. Next base: position 32,962 of record DATISA010000213.1, on the reverse strand, counting down.
TCCGTGAGCGACAACCGCGCCTCCATCGAGCGGCAAACGATCAGGATCGTATTCTCGCCAGCCAGGGTCCCCATAATCTCTGGCCAACCCTGTGCGTCCACAGCCTCTGCGATCGGCTGGGCACCGCTCGGCAGGGTGTGAAGAACGATCAGCTCCGACACTCCATCGATACGTGAGAAGAGCTGAGGTAAGAGAATCTCCAGCGATGGTTTAGCTTCGTCAGACACCATCTCGGGCAGGAGGTAGCGCGCGCCATTGCCGCCGGGCGCGCGCACAACACCAAGATCGCGCAAGTCTCGCGACAGTGTCGCCTGAGTGACAACAAAGCCCTCGGCCGCCAGCAGCCGCTTCAAGTCCTCTTGACTCGAGATCTGGCTGCTCCCTATCAGGCGAACGATAGCCTGCTGTCGATCACCCTTGCTGGCCATTCAGCCTCGCCGCCGGGTCGCGACAGTCGTTGTTTTCGCGCGTGAAAGCATTGACTTGGGAATCATGCATTATTATGCATTCGCTGTGAATAAGATTCCAGTTGGAGTTCTCGGCGCGAGTGGGTACGCCGGCCGCGAGCTCTGTCGCCTCATTTGGCAGCATCCAGCGCTCGAGCTGGCGTTTGCGACTGCAAACGACCAGCGTGGCGCGGTTGCGCGCATCGGGGGCCGTGAGCTCCGCTTCGGGGCGGCCGAAGACGCGCGACTGCAAGATGTCGAGCTCGTCTTCAGCGCGCTGCCGCACGGCGCCTCGAAAGATTGGGTGGTGCGCGCCCGCGAGGCCGGCGCGCGAGCTGTTGATCTATCGGCTGACCTGCGCCCTGGCAACGGGTGCGACGGAATTGCGTACGGACTCACCGAACTCAATCGCCAGGTCGTTCGCGGCTCGTCGCTCGTCGCAAATCCCGGCTGCTATCCCACGTCGATCCTCGTCGCCCTTGCCCCGCTCGCAGTTCGTGGCCTCATCGCGACGGGCGCTTCGATCATCGCGAATTCAGCGAGCGGCGTCACCGGGGCTGGGAACGCTCCCAAGCGCGAGTACCTGTTCGCCGAAGTGACGGAAGATTTCCGCGCCTATGGGATCGGCAACAGCCATCGCCACTTGAAGGAGATGAGCGCAACGCTGGCTGCCTGGGACGTGGACGCAGACCTCGTGTTCACGCCGCATCTGCTGCCCGTCGCGCGGGGCATCCTATCGACGATCACTGTTCCGCTGGCGGCGCCGATCGCGGATGCGCTCGAGGCATGGCGCGAAGCGTACGCCGGCGAGCCCTTCATCGAGGTCACGACCGAGACGCCGAGCCTGCACGACGTCGTCGGACGGAACGTGGTCCGAATCTCGGCGACTCCGGTAGCCGGCACACGCACGCCGACGCTCCTCGTGACGTCGGCGATCGACAACCTCCTCAAGGGGGCTGCCGGCCAGGCGGTGCAGAACGCCAACCTCATGCTCGGCTTGGAAGAGACCGCGGGGCTGCCGGCATGACGCGCGTCATCAAAGTCGGAGGCCGACCGCAGTCCGACCCGGCGCTTCCAGCGGCGGTCGCGGCGGGCTGGGACCGTGCGAATGGCGGCGTCGTGCTCGTGCACGGCGGCGGCGATGAGGTTTCGGCGCTGCAACAGGCGTTCGGCGTTACCACCACCTTCGTCGACGGACGCCGCGTCACGACGGCGGAGGATGTCGATCTCGTCCGAATGGCGCTGTCGGGCAGCGCGAATAAGCGCCTCGTATCGAGCCTCGTCGCCAGTGGCGTCGACGCCGTCGGCCTTTCGGGTGAGGATGCCGCGCTCATTGCCGCGACGCCAATGGATGCCTCGCGTCTCGGACATGTGGGCGTGCCGGGGCGAGTGAACGTCGCGTTCCTGCGCCACCTGCTGTCCGGCGGATACCTGCCGGTGATTTCGCCCGTGAGCCGTGACGGCAGCGGCGAGCTGGGTGGCGCCCTGAACGTCAATGGAGACGATGCCGCGGCCGCAATCGCCAGTGCCCTTGGCGCGGCCGAGCTGCTGCTCGTTGCCGACGTGGAAGGGGTTCTCAGTGAGGGGCGCGTCGTGCCGCGGCTGACGGCGATTGAAGCACGCCGACTGCTCGCTGACGGCGTCGCCGTCGGTGGTATGCACGCCAAACTGCAGGCCGCGCTCAGGGCAATCGAGGGTGGCGTACCGAGAGTTCGTATTTCGGACGTCGCGGCGATCGGCGACTCCAACCGCGGGACATCCATTCAGAACTTTGGAGACTTGTCATGACGATCTCTGTTGCGCCGACGACCGACGCTCTCCTTGGCAATTACAAACGCGCGCCAGTCTCGTTCGTCGCCGGCGACGGGGTGCATCTCATCGACGCGGATGGCAATCGGTATCTGGACTTCGTGAGCGGAATCGCGGTGAACGCGCTCGGCTATGGCGATCCGGGACTGCGCGCCGTGATGCAGCAAGCGGCCGAAGGTCTCATTCACGTCTCCAACCTCTACTCGGCCGAGCCAGGTGAGCGGCTGGCCGCGGCGTTGGTGGAGCAGTCGTTCGCGTCCAAGGTCTTCTTCTGCAACTCCGGTGGCGAGGCGAACGAAGCAGCCTTCAAGTTCGCGCGTCGTTGGGGACGATCGCTGCACGAGACGAAGCACGAAATCGTCGCCCTGCGCGGATCGTTTCACGGGCGGCTTTTCGGTACGCTCGCGGCCACGGACCGCCCTTCGTACCGCGCGCCGTTCCGACCACTGGCGCCGGGAATCTTCATCGTCGAGCGGGACATCGAGGATCTGGCGGTGGCGCTGGACGCCGAGACGACTGCCGCGGTCATTCTCGAGCCGATTCAGGGTGAAGGCGGCGTGCGAGTGCTCGACGCGGGCTTTGTCAGAGAGCTCCGCGCACTCACGCGCGAGCGAGACGTGGCACTCATTCTCGACGAGATCCAGTGTGGACTCGGCCGCACCGGGACCTTGTTCGCGTACGAACAGTTCGGAATCGAGCCGGACATCCTGACGCTCGCCAAACCGATCGCAGGCGGCCTGCCGATGGGTGCCGTGCTCATGACCGAGGCGATCGCGTCGACGATCAAACCCGGCGATCACGGTACGACGTTCGGTGGCGGGCCGTTTCTCGCGACGGTGGCGAACTACGTGCTCGAGCGGTTGTCGGATCCCGCGCTGCTGGGCAGCGTCGCGCGAAATGGCGCATGGTTCGGCGCGCAACTGAACGAACTGGCCGCACGCACGGGACGCATTCGTGCGGTGCGCGGACTCGGGTACATGTGGGGAATCGACGTCATGGGGACAGCCTCCCATGTCGTGAACGAGGCATTGTCCGCCGGGTTGCTCGTCTGCTCGGCCGGCGAGTACACGGTTCGAATCCTCCCGCCGCTCGTGGCCTCACGCGACGACCTGGCCGCCGGCCTGAGGATTCTCGACGAGATCCTGTAGTGACCGCGAACGTGGTGATTCGCAGAGCGCGTCCCGAGGATGCGCGGGCCGTCGCCGACCTGATCGCCGGTTTTGCCGACGAGGCGCTGATGCTGCGCCGAACTCCGGAGAGCATCGAACTGACGATCGACGACTACGTCGTCGCCGTCGACGCGCGCGGACGGATTGTCGCGTGCGGTGCGCTCAAGGAGTACTCGCCATCGGTCGCGGAGATTGCGGCTATCGCCGTGTCGCGCGACGCCCACGGATGCGGCGTCGGACGTGCCATCGTCGCCGCGGTGGAAGCGCTGGCCTGCAAGCGCGACATCTACGACGTGTTCGCGTTGACCCTGCAGCCGCGGTTCTTTGCCGCAATCGGGTATGAGCGCGTCGACCGTGCGCGGTACCCGGAGAAGATCCGCCGCGACTGCCTCGGGTGCATTCGACGGTTTGCCTGCTCCGAGATCTGCTTTGCCAAGAATCTCCGCGCCGAGGCCCGCGCGGCTGCGTGACGGTCGGGCGCGAGCGGCCGCAGCGCGCCGCCGATCCGCGGGTAGATTCAGCGGCATGAAGCATCCGCGACGCCGCATCGGGCTGAACGGGCTGCGCAATGCGCTCGACGAGGTCCGGTTTGGCACACAGCGCACACTGAATCTTCGTGAATCGCTGCCCTCGGCCGACGCTGCCGTGGCGCGGGCGGAATCATGGCTCCGACAGCAGCAAGTCGACCGCGCGGCTGAAGTGCTGATCATCACCGGCCGCGGAAACCAGAGTGAGGGCGGAGTCTCGGTGGTTCGCGAAGCCGTGCTTCGACTGCTGCATGTGCTTCGCCGGCGCGGGGTGGTGAGCGGCCATCAGGAGCATACGCCAGGCTCGTTCATCGTGAAGCTGGCGCCGGTAGCGGCGCTGTGGGAATCGGCGCGCCGCAAAGGTGGTCGCGGCGCGGAAACGTTACCCGCCGCGCCGCCGTCGCTCGACGCGCTCGACATCGAGACGCGAACGCTGTTGCGCGCGCTCGCCGAACGGGCGATCGACGGGTTGGGGGTGAAAGACGCCTCGAGCTTCGTCGAAGGCGAGATGCTGAAACAATTCGGAATGATCGCGAAGGCGGTCGGCACCGGGCCCGGACGCGAGGAGCGGCTTCGCTCCGCCATTCGTAACGCGCTCGAGCAACAGGACTGAGCCAGAGAGCAACACCGCGTATAGTTTGATGCACTTCTCTCGGGGACACCACGTGCGGATTCACATTGTCGTTGCGGTATGCATGTCGACCGCTGCCGCCGCTCGCTCGCAGCAGCCGATCATCGGGTACAGCGCCGCGAACAGCGCGAATGAGCGGCGTGTCGAGGCAAGCGCGATAGCGCGACCGTCGCCGATCGCCGCGGCGGCGCACTCGAAGCAGCTGTCGCGCGAGGCGCATGTGTCGGGAACTCCGGCCCAGGCGCGCACGCGCGACTACGTGATCGGGCAATTGAAGCGGTGGGGGCTCGAGACCGAGGTGCGCGCGTACGACGTTTGGATGCCGCATCCGACGTCGGTGCATGTGGCGCGGTTGTCGCCGCAGCCTCAGGAGCTGAAACTGGCTGAGCCGCCCGTACCGGGTGATCCAACTTCGAGCCTGCCACAGTACCCGACCGTCAACGGCTACAGCGGGCAAGGAAACGCGACCGGTGAGGTCGTATACGTGAACTATGGCCTGATCGAAGACTACGCCCAGCTCGATTCGATGGGCGTGTCGGTGAAAGGCCGGATCGCGATCGCGCGGTACGGACGATCGTTCCGCGGAATCAAGGCGCGCGAGGCGGAAAAGCACGGCGCAATCGGACTGCTGATCTACAGTGATCCGCAGGACGACGGATTCGTGGTCGGAGACGTGTACCCTGAAGGTCCGATGCGAAACAGCGCTGGCGTGCAGCGCGGGAGCATTCTGAATGTGGACGGCGATCCGTCCACGCCCGGCTATGGCAGCACGGCCGGCGTGCCGCGACTCGCGCCCGACAAGATGGAGATCCCGCACATTCCCGTCGTGCCGATCAGCTATGGAAATGCGGCGGAGTTGCTGCGTTTCGTTCGCGGCGCGAACGCGCCGCGCGGCTGGCAAGGCGGCTTGTCGTTTCATTACCACGTTGGCCCCGGGCCGGTGAGAGCGCGAGTGAGCGTGACGGATGATCGAGCCACACGGCCGCTCAAGCCGATCTACGACACATTCGGCGTGATTCGTGGCAGCGAATTCCCCGACGAGCTGGTGATCGTCGGTGGGCACCGTGACGGGTGGGGCCCGGGCGCGGCCGACAATGTGAGCGGCACTGTCAGCGTGCTCGAGGCCGCGCGCGCCGTCGCGGAGGAGGTGAAGAACGGCGCACGGCCGAAGCGGACCATCATATTCGCGACGTGGGATGCCGAAGAGTGGGGCCTCATCGGCTCGACCGAATTCGTCGAAGAGGATTCGCTTCGGCTGCGTCGCGGCGCCGTCGCCTACCTGAATCAGGACGTCGCCGCGCAGGGTACGCGGTTCGGCGGAGGCGGGTCGCCGGCTTTGCGTCCGACGCTACGCGACATTGCGCGGCTGGTGCCGGATCCCAACGGCAAAGGAAGCGTGTATGCCGAGTGGCGGCGCGCGAGCGCCGTCGCGGACAGCGCTGAGCCGCCAATGGGCGATCCCGGTGGCGGGTCCGACTTTGCCGGGTTCTACAACCATCTCGGCATCCCGATCGCCGAATGGGGCTTTGGCGGCGCAGGAGGCGTGTACCACTCGCAATACGACAGCTTTGCCTGGATGTCGAAGTTCGGCGATTCCAGCTTCGCCTATCATGCCACCGCGGCGCGGATCGCGACGGCAATGGTCCTCCGCGTCGCCAACGCCGACATTCTTCCGTACGACTACGCGGAATTCGCGCGCACGATGCGCCGCTACGTCGCGCCGGTCGAGCGCGCGATCGCCGACCATCACTGGAGCATCTCGACGACGGCGCTGCAAGGGGCGATCGATCGCCTCGAGCATGAAGCTGCCGCGTTCGCCGCGGCGCGGGACTCCGCGCTCGCCGGCACCGTCAATACGGGCGCTTTGGCGCGGACAAATCAGGCGTTGATGCAAGTCGAGCGAGCGTTCACGAGGCCGGAAGGGCTTCGCACGCGGCCATGGTTCAGGAACCTCATCTACGTGGCGGACGAGAACAACGGCTACGCGAACATGGCGCTGCCGTCCGTCAACGAAGCGATTCGCGCAGGCAACGAAGCGTTGACGCGGGGCGAGATCGAGGATCTGACACATCACTTCGATCAGGCGGTGCAAGCGCTGACCGTCGCGCGCGCGGCACTGCACGGATCGTGAGTCGCGCTCGACACCCGAGGTCAACGAGGCGTGTTCGTTCCCGGGCCGGCTGACGCGGGCGGCGTTTTGAGTGAACGGTTCACGAAAAGTGCGACGCCGGCGCTGATGCCGATGGCAATCGCCACCAGCACGACGAGCAAGAAGATGACGTGACGTAGTTGCAGGCCGCCGGCCGCTTGCACGTCCAAGGGTTTCACCGCGGACGGATGATGCACCGCGGGAGCGCGCGCTTCGACGGCAGGCGCTGTCGGAGGCGTCGCCGCGACGCTCCGCGTCGGTTCGTCGACAATGGGCGGCTCCGCGATGACCGGCTCTGCCTCAGCCGGCGCCTCGGTGCGTGATGAGGAAACTGGAACCGCGCGTGGAGACGGCGAGCGTCGACGCGCCACGTAAGCGCGCGGTAATGTCCGGCCTTCCGTATCGCGCGCGACGGGCATGCTTCCCGCCACAGGACGAGCAGCGCTCGGAGTCTGGGGCCGTGGCGGCTTGGGTTCCGGAGTCGGCGGGAGGTCGCGCGGGGGACTGATGCGGGGCCCGGATGTCGCTGACCCATTCGACACAGGAGGAAACAATGCTGGCGGCGCTGCGCCGGGAACTGCCGCGACGTCGATCGGCGTTCGCGGAGCCGCGGGCAGCGGAAGGTCGAGATCGATCGCTGCCTGTTCATCGACGACAGGCGATGCGGCTCGCGGTGGTTCGAGCGCTACGACCAGTTCGCGCGCCTGCTGCGGCGGCACGCCGAGCACGGCGCCGCTGCACAGACATCCCAGCCGAGCCGACGCGTCGACGAGCACGTTCGCGCCCGCGAGCAATTGCTGCGCGATCTCCGTGACGAAATCGTCGCTCTCTACCTCGACCAGTGCGCGAGCGCCCGCATCGGTCCAAAGGCGCTCCGCCGTCGGCACGCCGCCCGGCTGCGACCGGAAACGGCGGCGGTCGGGTGGAATGATCGACTCGAATACGCGAGGCTGTTCCTCGAGCGCGATGTCCCGCTCGGCCAGCATGGCGATGAGTGCTTCGGGAGTCATCCGAATGTCGATCGACTCGTCGCTGGCGCCGGGGCAGCCGCCTACGTAAGTGATTCGCGTGCGCGTTGGATGTGACAGCACCCGAACGTACCGGGCCAGGGCCACCGGTGGTGACACGAGCGCGAGCATCACGGGACGCAGGTCGCCGCCGGTCGTGAGCAATCGGTGCGCGACGATCGGACAACTGCATTGTATCGCGGGCCCATTGCCGAAGCGTGGTAGTTGGCGCAGCACAGCCGCGGCGATGAGCTCGTCGCCCCAGCTTGCGGGAACGACATTGCCGAATCCGGCGCGCAAGCACGCGTGGGCGAGTTGCACCGGCGTCGCCGGCGCGGCAGCAAGCAAAGAGTCCGTACCGAGAATGACAATCGGGACGGTCTGAGATGCGGCCGATTCGCTACGCGCTGGGGCTGCCACGGCGTGGGTCATCGAGTGGTCGGAGTCGGGCTCCGTCAACGAACCCTGGCGGACACAAGAACTGACTGTTGCCCAAACTCTCCAACGAATGGCGTAAGTCAGGGCGTGTCAAGAGCGGCCCAGACATTGCACGTCCCATGCGATGTCGCGGGATGTGAGGATGGTCGTGGGGGAGACGAGTTTGGGGCCGCCTCGGCTCATCGAAGCCGAACGAGATGCGCTCGGGATGTACGCGGCGCGCGCGACATGGCCTGCTGGTTTCGCCATCTACCAACGTGGTGGTCCGGCAGACGGCGTGTTCGTCGTCTCGCGCGGGCGTGTCGTGTTGCGGAGTCGCGTGCGCGCCGCGCGCGGATTCGTCCCATGGATCGCCGTCCCCGGTGAGACGTTCGGCTCCGAGGGGCTGACCCAGGGCGGGCGTTACGCCACCGACGCCCGAGCGGACGACGAGAGCGAGACACTGTTCCTGAGCTCCGCGCGGTTCCGAGCGTTCGTCCGAGAACAACCACAACACGCGCTCGCGCTCGTCAACCAGCTCATGACGGAGCGCACGGCGCTCCTGGACAAACTGCGTGAGCTGACCACGTTGAGCGTCGAGCAGCGCCTGATCGCGACGCTGATTCGGCTGGCCGGCAACGACACCTTCACGCGTGACGATGGACGGATCGTCCTGTGCACCACGCGCTATCGCCTGTTGTGCGAGTTGGTCGGCGCTACCCGGGAATCGGTATCGCTCGTGCTGGGGCGCCTGACCGGCGAAGGTCTGGTGGAGCGGCGCGGGACGACGCTCATCGTCGCGCCGCCGGCGCAGCTGGCCGAGCGACTGGAAGGGGCAACGCTCGACAACGAGCTTCCCTTCCCGAGTATCACCGAGGGGTCTGAGCAGGCGATCCACTAGTCTGTACGGGCTTCGGTATCGCGTTCGCTCACCGGCGCGCGAGTGGACGTTATATTGCGTGCCGCAACCACCATTCGATAATCCTCTTATGCATGCGCGAGTCGGCAGGGCCGCGACCCGCGTATTGGCCGCGATACGTTATGCCGCTCGTTGCACTTCTAGTGCTCGCCGCGGCGGGCTGGATTCTCCGCGCCCGTTACACGCGTGCAATGAACGATTTCTCCATGCGCCACAGGCGCTTGGGCGCGAACGGAGTGGTGATCGGCGGCGAGGGGTTCGTCCTGCACAGGGCAGGCGCGCCTGCGGTGTTGTTGCTGCATGGTGGTGGGGACACGCCACAGACGCTGCGCTATCTGGGCGCCAGCCTGCATGAGCATGGGTTCCATGTCGCCGCGCCGCTGTTGCCGGGACATGGGCGGCGTTTGCACGACTTCGCACGGGTGAAGGCGAACGATTTGATCGACGCGGCGCGATCCGATTACGCGCGACTACGGGCGGATCACGAGTGGGTAGGCATCATCGGGGTTTCGATGGGCGGTGCATTGGCGGTGCTGCTCGCCGCCGACTCGAGCGATCTGCCGGCGCTCGGTCTCGTGGCGCCATATCTCGCGATGCCCGCCCGTATCGAGCGTGCGGCACGCTGGTCGTGGCTGTGGGGCGCGATGATGCCCGTCGTCCGCTCGGCCGACGGGTTGTCCGTGCTCGATCCGGTGGAGCGAGAGCGGAGCCTTGCTTACGGTGTGTTCACGGCGAAGGGCCTGCACGCCCTCTTCGCACTCGTGTCACGTGCGCGTACGGCACTGCCACGGGTACAGGCGCCGACGCTGATGCTTCAATCACGGCAGGACAATCGGATCAGCGTCTCGGACGGGGAGCAGGCATTCGCGATGCTGGGCGCGCGCGAAAAGCGGCTCGAATGGATCTCGGGTGCCGCCCATGTGATCACCGTCGATTTTGGACGCGAGCGCGTTATCGAAGCGCTCGTGTCATGGATGCAGGATCACTGCATCAAGCGGTCACGCGATCCACAAGGGACTCACCAGCTTCCTTGATGGCCTCAACGCCGCCCGTGACAGCCGTCGTGGCCTGATGCGCGATCTCCTTGGCCACCCGGGTAACGCGAGCGATTGGTGAGTCGCCGCGCGACGGTTGTTTCTTCCTGGTCTTCGCCGCGACGGAGGCAGTGCCCTTTCGTGTCGACGCCGTATTGGTCTTCGCGTTGCGCTGGCCAGCATGCTTCGCGCTGGCGGAGCGTTTCACGCCGGGCCCATTGGCCGGCGTACGCGAGCCGCGGCCCGACTTGCGTGCGGACGCGGTGGCGCCAGCACGGGTGCTTTTCGTCTTACTCCGTGATCGCGACGACTTCTTTGCTCGTGCCGCCATGGTCGTATCCTCGAGAGGTTGGTCGACGTCTCGCGCAGATAGCAAGAACTGGACACATCGGCAGGCGCGGTTGCATGATACTTCGCGTATGCCTCCGCTACTGATCCCCCGCCTCGTACCCGGCGAGCGCGTGACCGGGGAACTGCTCGTCTACGACCGCGCGGAAAAGAAGACGAGCGCCGGTGACCCGTACGTCGTGCTCACATTGGGCAACTCCAGCGGGCGAATCGAAACCTCGCCAATCTGGTCGGACAAGCTCGAATGGGCGGACGGCGCGCGGTCCGGCAAAGTCGTACAGGCGATCGGCGATGTGACGGTCTACTCCAAGACGGGAGCCGCGAGGAAGCAGATCTCCCTGACCGGGCCGGTGCGAATTCTTCCCGACGAAGTATTTCGCCCCGAAGAATTCCTGCCGTCGATCGACGGCGATGCCGTCAAGCTGTGGGCCTGGATCGATCGAGTGCGCGGTGAAGTCGAATCACGCACACTGCGCCGTGTGCTCGATCTGTTTTACGCCGATGACGCATTTCGAACGCAATTCGAGCAGACTCCGGCCTCCACCGCGGGACACCATGCGAAACTCGGCGGGTTATTGCTCCACGTCTACGAGGTGACCAACATCGCCAAACAGATCGCCCGGACGATGCGCGCAAGCGTGGACCTGGTCGTCACCGGCGCGCTGCTGCACGATGTCGGGAAGGTCGAGGCGTACGAGATCGGCCCTGGTGGATTCACATATACGTCGCATGGGCTCCTCCTCGGGCACGTCGTGCTGGGAGGCCTGATGCTCGAGCGGCGTATCGCGTCTCAGCCGGAGCCAATTTGCGGCGACGGCCAGCTGGCGGAGTTGCACCACATGATCCTGTCGCACCACGGGTCGTTGGAGTTCGGCAGTCCGGTGCAGCCGATGACGACCGAAGCGGAAATCGTGCATTGGGCCGATGAAGCTTCGGCCAAGGCGACCGACATGCTCGAGCTACTGTCCGACTCCGAGTTGTTTGCAGCTGGGCGCGAGTTCTCCGACCGACCGCACTGGCGGCTTGGACGCCGCATCTGGCGGCGGCCTCACTCCTGGGAATAGAAAGGGCTACGGCCAGGCGCGCTTCCGGGAGTACGGCCGGCCAAAAACGGCGGTCAAGGCCTGAGTGGCGTCGACGTCGCGAACCACGGCGGTGAGGCGCGTCGCGAGCGGGAGGAGCCGCGAGTAGTCGCGATACCGACGATAGCCGTGGCAAAAGCACCACGGCCCTCGCCGAGTCAGGTCTCCGAGCCAAATGTCAGGGAGACCGATCCACGTGAACGCGTAAAAGAGGTTCAGCTTCCGCAGCCCTGGCAGATCGCTCTCGATCGTCCGGTGCGGCAGCGAGCCGTGCTTGCCCCATTGGACGTCGACGCCAACCTGCCCGCGACCCCTCCAATCGGCGTGGAGCAGAACGCCGTGCCAAAACGTCCAAATGTCAGTCGGCGCCTGGGTGCTATCGTATCCGACCCATACAATCTCCTCGTCCGTTGGGACGGTGAACGGAATCCAGGAGCCGTGGATGTCGTCGCGCCAGAGCAGGTGGTAGGCGATGATCGGCCGGGTCGGGTGGACTACGGCGATCACGCGCTCCAACGGGAACCATTCGTCACGCTGGATGTACAACAACGGCGCGAGTGCTCGTGCCAGTCGGGTGATGCTGTCGTCCTGCGGCAGCGCGTCGGGAATCGTACTTGGGACGGGCGGAATGTGAGCGCGCGGGCCGCAGGCTATGGTCGTAGACACAGCGAGCCCGGCCGCGAAAAATGCTCCTCGTGACAAATTGATAGGCTTGATAGTCTTAGAAGGTTAGAAGGTTAGTTGTCATGGCGTACCGGCGCCGCTGTCGACCGGGGATGTCTTGCTGTTGAGGAGGGAATATGCGCAAGCCGCGTCCGGCTACGTATAACCCAGCACAAGCACTGAATCTGATCGCGAACGACCGCACTGGTTCACCGCTCAGTTGTCCCTCGTGTTCGGGACCAATCGAGCGCACCCCTAACCAGGTCCCGCCGCCACCGCGCTCGCACGTGACGCTCCGCTGTCGTGAGTGCGGACGTATCGCGCGGTACATCGCCGGCGCCGCATAGCCAACCAGGCCGGCAGACAGAGACCTGTCGCAACCTCGCGACCAGGTCCGACCGTCGAGCCCCGCGAGTTGCACAAAACTTGCCCCGCTCACCTCCCAAGCGGCCTCGCCGATTTTGGCGACGGCTTGCGAGGCGAGGTGGATCACGCCCGCCGGCAGCGCTGACCGCCGCCTCCGGTGCGAGATCATGGCTCACAGTTTCTGCAAGAGGTAAGTGCAATGGCTCGTCTAACCGGCACCGTGAAGTGGTTCAACGACGCCAAGGGCTATGGCTTCATCTCTCGAGAGGGCGGCCCGGATGTGTTCGTCCACTTCAGCGCCATCCAGGGAAGCGGCTTCAAGTCCTTGGCCGAAGGCGATCGAGTAGAATTCGAGATCGTTCAAGGCCAGAAGGGACCGCAGGCGGCGGACGTCACCAAGGCGCCATGATCCCGCGCGAACGGTCGAACGACAACGCCTCGGCGATCGCCGGGGCGTTGTCGTAACGGGCACGCGCGATACCAGCCCACTCGTGGCGTCGGATCCTCCGCAACGCCGAACCGAGGTCGCGAAGCGCGGATGACGTGGCCGGCGCGACCGCGTGGCTTGCGATCATATACGTATTAGTAAAATATCATTCAATGCCTCGAGGGCGCTGCCCGCAGCCGGAGCGCGAATAGCTTCCAGTGGCTGGCACACGAGGTCGGTGATATGAGCATACGAAATCCGAAATCGCGGAAACGCAGCCGACCCGGTCGCGCGACGATCAAACCGCGGCGAGGATCGGCGGTGTCGTCGAGCAGCCCCATCGTAAAGCAACTCGAAGAAATCGAGGCGGCAACAGGCGATGGTACGCTCGAGCTCGGGAGAGGCAAGAAACTCCGCGTGACCAGTCTGGACAAGGTGTATTTCCCCGAGCTCGGCACCACGAAGGGCGACCTGATGCGTTACTACGCGGCGATGGCGCCGGCGATCCTGCCCGCAATCAAGGACCGCCCATTGGTGCTCAAGCGGTATCCGGATGGAGTCGCGGGGCCGTCGTTCTTTCAGCAGAACGCCGGTGATGCCATTCCTGAGCACGTGCGGACCGCACGGGTCACGACCGAATCCGGCCAGCCGGCTGAACGGATTGTCGGTGGCGATCTGCTGACGTTGCTCTACACGGTGCAAATAGGCACAATTTCAGTGCATGCATGGCAGACTCGAACCAGGCACCTGGAGTTTGCCGACACTTCGACGATCGATCTCGACCCGGGCGAAGACGTGCCGTTTGGCGACGTGGTGGCGCTGGCAGTGAAGATTCGTGGGGTACTCGCGACGCTCAAGCTGCAGGCCGGGATCAAAACCTCGGGGTCATCCGGGCTGCACATCGTGCTGCCGCTGCCGCCAGGCACCACATTCGTCGAGTCTTCGGAGCTGGCGACGGCGATTGCCAGCCGAGTCGCCGAGGAGCAGCCCAAGCGCGCGACGGTGGAGCGCAGCATCAAGGACCGGCCAGCGGGCACGATTTACGTCGACGCACAACAGAACGCGGAAGGCAAGAGCGTCGTGGCGGCCTATTCCGTGCGTGCGCGTTCCAAGGCGACGGTTTCCGCGCCGATCGCGTGGACCGATCTCCGTCCGGGGCTGCGACTCGCGCAATTCACGATCGAAACGATGCCTGTTCGGGTCCGGCGGATTGGCGATATTTGGGGCGCTGCGATGAAGCGGCGCAATTCGCGCCGGGCGTTAGACGCTTTGCTCGGTGGCCTGTGATGTTGGAGGGCCGAATGATGGAACAGTCGAGCGACACCATCGGAGCAGTATACTGGCGTGAGCTCCCCGGTGGCGGGTACGTGGCGATCGACGTGCGGCGGGGGGATGCGGAACCGGCGCGCACGCTCGTCTCGGTCGAACGTCGCGGGAAGCACGAACGACGTGACGGTCACCATCCAGTGGTGATCGCGGAAGCGGACGGCGACGAGCGGTCGCCCGCCTTTGCTGAACTGTACCACATGGCCACCGATAACGCGGCAATCGCCCGCGCGCTATTGCGAATCGAAGGACCACAACGCGCGGACTGAATCAGCCCAGCAGATCGAAACGCACGCCACGCCGCGGTCGCCGTCGCCGCGGCGGTGCGTAGCGAAAGAGCTGCGCCGGACGGCCGCGGCCCTCGCTGCGCCATTCGTCCGTGGCCTCGACGATCGCAGCCGCGTGCAAAGAGCGCCGAAAGCTCGCTTTGTGAAGCGAGCGCCCAAGCAGCATTTCATAAACAGCCTGCAACTCACTCAGCGTGAAGACGTCTGGCAGTAGTCTGAAGGCGATGGGTTGATGGTCGATTCTCGCACGAATCGCGGCGATTGAGCGTTCGATCTCCTCACGCTGCCGCAAGGAGAGGGATGTGGCCTCCATGACCGGAATCCAGGACGTCTGCCGCCGGGGCAAGGTGCCGACCGGCGTTAGCCCGGCGTAGGCGATGGTGACGGCAAGTCCATCCGTCGGTCGGCGCGCACCGCCGAGCGCACTGGTCTGCTCGAGGTGCGTTGGCGCGACGCCGAGCGCATCGCGGGCGATCCGCATCGCGGCTTCATCGACCGACTCGCCGGCACGCAGGGTGTCGGTTGGCAGGGTCCACTGTTCCCGTGCGCCGGAGGGGGAGGTCGCAGCGCGCACGAGCAAGACGGCCAGCGCGCGCTCGCGCGGAGTGAACAGCACGACGTCAACACCGAGCGCGAAGCCGCGGGCAGGCGCGCGTGCCGCAGAGGATCGAGTGGGCATCGCACGCGAATTAGTATCAGACGGCTAATAATGTCAAGCCGTTCCGCGAGAGATCAGGGCGAAGGCGCCCGCGCTACGGCCGCGCGGTCCTCACCAGCGCCGAATCGCAACAGTGGCGGGATACTGATCGGCAGTCTTCCACCGATCGGGGCGCTGCCGAGCAGGGCACGCGCAGCCGCGCTTTGCGACACCGGAAAGCCACCCCAGGCCACGACGTAGGTAGACGCCGACGGGACCTGCTGCAGCAAGTATGGATTGCCGAAGGCCACGATGATAGTCCGAGGATGACGCTGGACGAGCGTACGCATGAAAGCCGCGATGGGCTCGGGGGCATTCGGGTTCGTGACAGTGGAGCCGGTCGACAGGTACGAGCCCACGACCGTGACGTCCGAGGAGTCGGACGCCTGCAGGAGCCGATCGAAGCCGGGTGTGGAATCCTCGGGATTCACAAGCTCCGTTCGAAGCGCGGACGTGCCGGCGCGCAGCTCGGCATTGAAAGTGGCGCCCGCCGGGAGGTCGGCCCGCGTGGCGATGGTGATCGAAAGAAGGCGTGGTGCCGCGGTTCCCGTTCCAGTACGCGCGAGCGGCACCAGCGAGAGCGAATCCCTGGCCAACGTGATCGACCGCTGCGCCGCGGACGCGGCGACGCGCAAATGCGCCGTGTCGCCGACGATTGCCCGTACGCTGTCCAGATCGACAACGCGCCGCCGCTCCAGACCGAGCCGCTGCTTGATCTCGAGTACACGACGGACGGACGAATCGACGCGGGCCTGCGTGAATCGACCCTGGCGCACGCCCTCGACCACGGCGTCGATCGCAGCCGGAACGTCGCTGGGCATGAGCAGAATGTCGGCGCCAGCGGACACCGCGAGCTTGCATGCCTCTGCGATGCTGAGCGCGTTCTTGATCTGTGCCCCGTAGTTGCCGGAGACGGTCTGGCCCGCGGCAGCAGCAGGGACTGAAACGCGCGACAGGACGCCGTTCATGTCCATGGCGTCTGTGATCAGGAGACCCTTGAAGCCGAGCTGCTTGCGAAGCAACCCGGTCATGATCGCGGGATTGAGCGTGGCGGGGATCGATGCCGTGTCGAGCGCCGGAATGAGACCGTGAAAGGTCATCATACCTTGGACGCCACCGGCAATGGCACTGCGGAACGGCACCAGCTCTACGGAATCGATTCGCGCCCGGCTTGCATGGACAGTCGTGATCGTGAGATGCGAGTTCTCGTCGGTGTCGCCATGTCCCGGGAAATGTTTCCCGGTGGCGACCATGCCATGGTCCTGCAGACCGTGTATCAGCGCCCGCCCCATGGCCGCCACGAGGTGCGGGTCCTCGCCGAACGAGCGCATCCCGATCACGGGGTTGGCTGGATTGTTGTTGACGTCGAGAACCGGCGCGAAGGCAATGTGAACTCCAAGGGCGCGCCCCTCGATGGCCGTGATCCGCCCCTGTTCGTACGCGAGCGACGTGTCGCGTGTGGCGCCGAGTGCCATCTGGTACGGGAAGATCGTCCCGCCGCCGAGATAGATGTTGTTCGGAAGGAAGTACCCGCCACGCTGCCGGAACCCGACGCCCGTTTCGTAGTCAGCGCCGAAAACCAGCGGTAGAGTGCTGAGCTGCTGCATGGCGTTGATCTTCACGGCGGTCTCGATCGGCGATCCGATTGACATGATGAACCCGCCGACGTGATCGCGCGAAATCAACTGGCGGACACGCTCCCATCCAGCGCTCGACGCCGGCGTGTAGTCGCCGAAGAGCTGTGGCCAGACGAGCTGCGCCGCCTTGTCGCGTGGACTCATGGTGGCGAGCACGGAATCCACCCAAGCGCGCGCGCCGGTGCTTGGCGTGGGCGCCGACGACGGTGTTACGCCGCAGGCGGCGGCGACGATTGCCGAGAGCGCCGCCAGCCCGCGGCGCCGTGCGCCTTCACACCAGCTCCCTACCACTCGATCGTTCCCTTCTTGGTGGTGTCGACCTCCTCTTCAGTGCCGGACTTGAAGAGAAAGGCTTGCATGTTCTGCTTGAGGAAGCTTCGTGCCTGGGGATCCATGACATTCAGACCGTAGTGGTTGATGAGCATGGTCTGCTGGCGAAGCCACTGTCCCCAGCAGTCCTGGCAGATTTGCTCGACGATCCGCTGACCGATCGTGCCGGGGAACGGGGGTCGCTCGAAGGCGGGCTTCGTCTGGCCACAACGCGTGCAGGTGATCTCGGGCATAACGCTCCTCAGTCTTTCGAAATGTAGCAATGTCGCCGATCGCGCTCAGGTGGCATGACGCAGAAAGAAACGGCGGCGCCTGGGCGCCGCCGAACTCGTTTGCTGTCGTCCCATCAACGCCGCGAAGCTCGCCCGCGGCACAGAGCCCGTGTGGCGCTCAGTGGCCGCGAGCGTATTCGACTTTGGCGAGCCTGAGGAACTGGAGCAGCCTGATGTAGAGCCAGCCGATGTCGAACTCGAACCAGCGCGCGGCGAAGCGCGCGGACTTGGGATCGGCGTGGTGGTTGTTGTGCAGCTCTTCACCGCCGAGCCAGATGGCGATGGGCGCGATGTTCCGGCTCTCGTCCTTGACCTGGAAGTTGCGGTAGCCGAGGGCGTGGCCAACCCCGTTGACGATGCCGGCCGCCCAGAAGGGGATCCACAGCATCTGCACGCCCCACACAATCGGCCCGACGAAGAAGCCAAAGAGATAGATGTCGGCCGCCAGCATGATCAGGATGCCGAGCCAGTTGAGCCGACTGAGCAGATGCCGCTCGATCCAGTCATTCGGCGTGCCCTTTCCGTATTTCTCCAGCATCCCCGGCTGCCGGACAGCGCGCCGGTAGTAGAACGCTCCCTTGAAAACGATGTTGCGAAGGCCTTCGAGGAGCGGACTGTGCGGGTCGCCCTCACGATCCGCGAACGCGTGGTGCTTGCGGTGGCAAGCGACCCACTCCTTGGTGACGATCGCCGTCGTCAGCCACAGCCACAGGCGCATCGGCAGCGCGGCCAGGTAGTGCAGCCGTACACCACGGTGCGTCTGCGCGCGATGCAGAAACAGCGTCACGCACACATTCGTGAAGTGGCCCGCAATGACGACGAACACGATGGGCATCCACCACCGCGCCGCCCACACGCCGAAACCTGGCATTGCCTTACTCCAATCCTGGGACAAAGAGAGTGAACCGCAGAATCTAAGCACACCTCGGGTCCGCTGCCATCAGGACGACCCGCATTCGGAGAGGCCACGATTGCTCAGCGGTCGTTGTGCACGCTCGCTCACCGCCGTTGCGGAGCCGGAGGAATGGGTGGAACAATTCCGCCACCAGTCGAGGCAGACCGCTGCTCGGCCGGCGGAGCGTCGCCCCACGCATCGTTCGCTGCATTCCAGTCGGGAACATTGGGATCCGGCCACAGCCGTGCGCCCACAACCTGCTTCGATACCGGCACCGCCGCCGTGTAGCGATCCGTTCGCGCCCAGATCGTGACGGGTAGATGAACATCTTCGGTTGAGCGATCGGTGAATCGCAGTCGCAGCGTGATCGGAAACGGAACACTCGTAGCGCGCCGCAGCTCGATTTCGGCGACGTTCTGTCCGTTCGACTGACGCATCGTGACTCCATCGACCGCGATATCGAGCACGTCGGTCCCGTAGAAAAATGCATTCCAGAACCACGAGAGATCCTCGCCGGACACGTTCTCCACGGTGCGGAAAAAGTCAGCGGGCGTGGGATGCCGGAATGCCCAGCGGCGGACGTATTCACGCATTGCGCGGTCCATCGCGTCACGTCCGATCACGTTGTCGCGGAGTGCCAGCAGCACGGCGCCCGGCTTTCGATAGCCGACGGCGCCGAGCGCGTCGGGGTCGATGCGATCCGGCGGCGTCATGAGCGGTGACTGCTTTCCGTTGTCCACCGCCTGCCGCCAGTTCGCGAGGTACCCGGGGAACGCGGTCGTGCCGGGGTCGCGCCGCTCGTTGGAGAACGCGTTCTGGTAGGTATTGAATCCCTCGTCCATCCACGCGTAACGGCGCTCGTTGGATCCGACGAGCATCGGGAACCACTCGTGGCCCTGCTCGTGATCGATCGTACCGAAGATCGATGACGGGTCGGCGGTCCCGTAATGAACCATCACGAACATGGGATATTCCATGCCGCCAACCGGGCCGGCAACGGACGTCGCTTGCGGATACGGATAGTGCGTCCAGAGTTCGGAGTACGTGCGGATCGACCATTGCGTCTGCTCTGCGGCAGCCTCCCAGGCGCGGCCCGATTTAGAGAACTCGTAAAACGACTGGATCAGCACGCCGTCCCAGCTCGTAGCGTCCCATCGGAAGTCAGGCGCCGCTGCCCACGCGACGTCTCGCACGTGCTCGGCGTGAAAGCGCCACGTTCTGGTCCCGGCAACGGCGCGCCGCTTGGCGGCCGCCGCTTCGTCGGCCGTAATGATCGGCACGACGGACGATGATGCTGCGGCTCGATCGAGACGCTCACGCTGTGGAGGTGTGAGCACTTCGGCGCGATTCTGCAATACGCCGCTGCCCGCCACGACGTAGCCCGCGGGAACGGTCACCGCGTAGTCGATATCTCCGTACTCCAGATAAAACTCGCCTTGTCCAAGGTACGGATCGGTATTCCACCCACGCACGTCGTCGTACACGGCCACCCGCGGGTACCACTGCGCGATCTCGTAGAGGGCGCTATCGCGGCCCATGCGGTCAGACCCATGATCGGGAACCGCGAACGAGTACTGCATGCCGATGCTCGCGGTGCCGCCGCGCGGGGCCAGCGGGGCGTCCAGATCGACGCGCATCATCGTGTCGTCGGTGCGTGCGGTGGTACCTCTGCCGTTCACCTGTAATCCGGTGATCACGTAGCCGCCCTGGAATCCGCGCACGCCCCATCGCGACTCAGCCGGGAACATGGCGGCGCCTTTGCTGCCCGGTCGATACAGGTTCTGGTCCAGCTGCAGCCAGATGAATCGTAGGGTGTCGGGCGAGTTGTTCGTGTAGCGAATGCTGACGGTGCCATGGACCGTTCTGGTGGTGGTGTCGAGAGTGGCGGACACCGTGTAGTCGGCACGCTGCTGCCAGTAGTCGGGCCCGGGCGCGCCGCTCGCATCGCGATAGCGATTGGGCCCTGGCCACTCCATACGATCGACGCGGTGAAACGGGTCGTCGGCAGTGGTGCTGATCGGCCGAGTCACCGTCACGACCGGAGGCGGCGCGACGGTGCGAACGGTATCGACGCGGACCGGAGTGATGACTTGTGGTCCGCGGCCCACGCAGGCGGCGCCAATCGTCAGTGCAAGACCAGGAGCGATGTGCCGCACGCGAGCTCTCCTATAGCTGATACCTTGACACAGATACGACGGACCGCGGGCAGCAATCGCGATGCCGTCTTCGACTTGCGCGGCCAAACGGCGCGGGCTACCTCTGTGACGTATGCCGCCCCAGTCCCGCTCTGCTCGTTCGACACCTCTGCATATCGATACCCTGGCGTTCCGAGCAACAACGGACGGAACGGCGCGCTACCGCGCGCGCTTCGACAGTGTATTCCAGCCGGACTATTTTCGCGAGTCGCTCGGGGTTTACGCCTCATCGATCGGCATCGGCACCTATCTGGGCGACAGCACGGACGACGTCGACGCCGCGTACCAGGCGGCGATCCGGCACGCGATCGAGCACGGCATCAACGTCGTCGACACGTCGATCAACTACCGCAGCCAACGGGCTGAGCGTGTCTGCGGAGCCGCGATTCAACAGGCGATCGCGGCGGGCACGGTTCATCGCGACGAGTTGGTCGTGTGCACGAAGGGCGGATACGTACCGTTCGACACGACGCCGCCGGGCAGCCGTGAGGAGTATCAGGAATACCTGAAGCGCGAGTTTCTCGATCCGGAGATTCTCCTGCGCGAGGAGCTTGTCGCCGGTGGACATTCGCTTTCGCCGCGCTTTCTGCGCTACTGCCTTGCGAAGAGCCGCCAGAACCTTGGACTGCGGGCGATCGACGTCTACTACGTGCACAACCCGGAACAGCAGGCCGGCGCCGTGCCGCGTGAGGAATTCTTGAAGCGGATGCGGGCGGCGTTCACGGTGCTGGAGGAGGCCGCGGCGCGTGGCGAGATCGGAAGCTACGGCTGTGCGACCTGGGACGGCTTACGTGTGCCGCCCGGCACCAAAGGACATCTCGCATTGACCGAGCTCGTGAGCGTCGCGAGGGAGGCGGCGGGCGGCACGCACCACTTTGGTGTCATCCAACTCCCGCTGAGTCTCGCCATGCCGGAAGCAGTGCGGAATCCGACTCAGGTCGTCGACGGCACTTTGATGACGCCCGTCGAAGCCGCCGCCGCGCTGGGCCTTTCCGTGATGACGAGCGCCACGCTCATGCAATCGCGGCTGACCTCGAACCTGCCGGCGGCAATCGCGGAAGCTTTTCCAGCGCTGACGAAGGACGGGCAGCGCGCGATTGCGTTCGTTCGGTCGTTGCCTGGCGTCACGACCGCGCTCGTTGGTATGAAGCGCGTGGACCACGTAGAGGAGAACCTCGCCGCGGCCCGCTGACCCAGCACGACGATTTCAGGGCTTCCACTCGGCGATGAACAGATTCAGCTCGCCTTCCCTGGAAGAACGGCCGGAGGCCCACACGAGCGATCGGCCGTCGGGGCTGAACATGGGGAAGCCGTCGAACTCCGGATGATTCGTCACCTGCTCGAGGTTCGAGCCGTCGGCGTTCACCAAATACAATTCGAAGTTTCTGCTCCGGGGATTCTTGTAGTTCGACGAGAAGATGATGCGGCGGCCGTCGGGGGTGAAGAACGGAGCAAAGTTGGCGCCGCCGAGATTGGTGATCTGGTGCTGGTCCGAACCGTCGGCGTTCATGACCCAGATTTCCATGCGGTTGGGACGGACGAGACGTTGACGGAGCAGGTCGCGGTAGTTGGTCAGTGCGGTATCGGTCGGATGCCAGGCGCGGTAAACGATCTTCTTTCCGTCCGGCGAGAAGAAGGGGCCGCCGTCGTAACCCGGCTGAAAGGTGAGGCGCTTGATGCCGCTGCCGTCGATTCGCATCGTGTAGATATCGAGATCGCCGTCCTTGAGCGACGTGAAGACGATCGTTTGCCCATCGGGCGAAAGCGTTCCTTCAGCGGTGTAGACGCCGTAGTTGGTGAGTCGATGCAGATTCGATCCGTCGTCGTTGGCTGTGTAGATATCGTACGGATCGAGCCCCCACACATAGCCCTTGGAAGGATCGGGCTTGGGCGGGCACGCGGTGTCCGCGGCGTGCGTCGACGCAAAGAAGATCTTGCGGTCCGCGTCGAAGAAGTAACCGCACGTGGTCTTGCCGAAGCCGGTGGACACGCGTCGCACGCCTGATCCATCGACGTTCATGACGTACTGCTGATCGCACGGGCGGCCGTCGCGAGTCGATTGGAAGATCAATCGCTTGCCGTCGCGGCTGAAGTATGCCTCGGCATTTTCACCGCCAAAGGTCATTTGCCGGATGTGGCCGAAATGCCGTTCCCCGGCTTCGGGCTGCGGGCCCGACGTGGGCTGACGGGCGGTCCGGGCACAAGACAAGACCGCCGCCACGACGGTGATCGTGGCGGCGGTCGAGATGAGTGGTCGCATGCCCTGAATCTACGGCTTCTTCTGGGGCGCGGGAGCGCGTGCTGGCCCGAGCGGCTCGCCGGCCGCCACGAAGAGCTCGCGCTGCGAACCTCCGTGGCTCAGCAGATCTATTGCCTTTCTCAGCGGCGCGTCGTACGCCAGATCGCGGCGCTTGGCGGTGGAATCGCCGAACGCGAAGTGCGATACGCGCTGCTCGAGCGCCCGGCTGATATAGCGGCTCGCGGCGTCGTACGCCTTGCGATCGGTGGTAACACCCTTGGCCTGCAGACGAGTGAAGAACTCGTCGACCCACGCCGGCTGCACGGTGAAATCCGGCTGAACTTTTTTGGAAAGCTCCAGGCTGTAGTCCGCGAGCGCCGTGAAGAAATCCTGGCTCTTGGGCGCGATCGCTTTCGCGAACGCCTGCTCGGGGGTCGTGAGCGTGTCATCCGGAATGATCACGTCCGGCGTAATCCCGCCGCCGCCGTACACCACGCGTCCGGCGTCCGACTTGTATGCTGGACGAGTCTTCTTGCTCGCATCGGTCTCATTCGTATCGGGGTTTTCCTCGACGAACTGACCGTTCACGAACTTGCGCGGCCGCTGGATCGACCGACCGCTGGGTGTGAACCACTTGCCGGTCGTGAGCTTGAGCGCGTAGCCGCCGTCCAGGGTGTAGACGCCCTGCACCAATCCTTTGCCGAAGCTGGTCTGGCCGACGACGAGCGCACGGTCGTGGTCCTGCAGCGCGCCGGTCACGATCTCGGATGCGGACGCCGTGCGCTCGTCGGTGAGCACGACGAGCGGAATCGTCGGCGCAATCGCGCTGGACTTCGCCGACTCGACCTGCATCGGACCTTCGCGTCCCTTCACCGACGCGATGAGCTGGCCCTGTGGCAGGAACATGTTGGCCACCTGGAGGCTCTGCTCGAGGATGCCGCCCGGATCGCCGCGCATGTCGAGGATGATTCCGCGCGCGCCGCGCGCCTGCAACTGTTGCACAGCTGCCTGCACATTCTCCGCCGCGTTCTCGTTGAACGTCTGCAGCGGGATGTAGCCGATCTTGTCATTGAAGGTGAGCGTGTACGGCACAGCCGGAATCCTGATGACGGCGCGCGTGAACGTCCCCTCGATCGCCTGGGTTATGCCGGGGCGCGCGAAGGTAACGTGCACCTTGGTGCCTGGCGTTCCGGTGAGCGAATCGGACACCTGATTGATCGTCCAGCCGCGCGTGGATGCCGAGTCCACTCTGGCGATCAGATCGCCCTCGCGCACGCCGCCATTCTCGGCCGGCGTGTTCGGATACACTGTCACCACGCGAATCACGTGGAGCTGTGGGTCTTCTTCGATGAGCATCCCGAGCCCACCGTAGCGACCGCCCGTGCGGCTGTTGAACTGCTTGAGATCGCGCGGCGTCAACAGCTCGCTGTATGGATCGTTGAGCTCCTTGACGAGTCCGGACGCGGCTTTCTCGTATACGTCCGACAGCGGAATCGTGTCGACGTACCGGTCGTTGACCAGAGACATGACCTGGTCGAGAAGCGCCGCTCCCTCGCGCTGCGGGCGAGTCTGCAGCAGGAATCCACCCGCGACGAGTGGGATGAGGAATGCGCCGAGCAGTGCGGCCTTTCGGGTGCGTGGCATGCGTGTGTCCAGCGTATGATGTTCTCGAACCATAATCTGAGCCGGAACGGAGAGTTCGGCCCAGTCCTCACTATTCAGCCGCGGCGTCGATCTCTTCGGCTGCTTCGTTGCCGTGGCGGACCCACACAGACTTCCAGGATAGTGCCACCCCAGAACGAAAACGCTTTTTTGTGAGCCGGAACCCGGTGGGCGAGATGGCGACGGTATAGGGCTCGCCGTCGATCTCGATCTCGCGCCGAATCGTTTTGTCGAGCTTGGTGGCCATGGCGGTCGGGGTTTAAGTACCCTCCAACTGCTGGACTGTTCAACGAACGGGTCCGTATTGCAAGCTGCGTCCAGCCGTACTCAACCGGCTTGCCGACCGCCGAGCACGTAATCGACGAGCCAGTTGCGCTGATGTTGACGAACCAGTGCCTCACGGATCACCCCGGCCTCCTTAAGCATCTCATGGGCCGGCTGGAGCACTCGCTGCAGGTGAGACGGATAGCGCTGAGCGAGCGGGAGTTGTTCGCGCAGCCGCTCGAGTGATACGCGCCATGTCAGAACGCCGTTCGCCCGCGCGAGCTCGATCAGCCGATACAGCCGCCGCGCCGCGGGAGAGGGCAGCGACAAGTACCGTGAGATGCTGAGCGGGACGACGTATCGGGCGGTCAGGTTTTGCCTGACCGTCGGTGATATCGTGACGCGCGCCTCGCCGGGTTCGGCCGCCGCGACGTTCGGGAACAGCGGAAGCTGGTCGCGGTCGAGCGTTCGACGCCGCTCGATCATGACCGACGTGAGGAGCGTGAAGCTGATGTCGGCGACGCTCGATCGGCCGGCATCGAAGTAGCTGTGCTCGGATTGAAGGACCGTTCGCTCGAGCCGGGTGAGTGCCCCGCGGAGCTGCTCGTAAGTACGGCCGTCGACCTGGCGGCCCATCGAGCGCAGGAACGCGTGAAGGGTGAACGACAATGCACCGTCGGATGGCTCGCCGGCCTCGTGGTAGCGGTGCATCAACTCGATGTACACGTCCTGATCGAACGTTCCTGGCAGGCGGTCGCCGGGACTGGCGAGCACGCGCCAGCGTCCGCCGTCTTCCGTGGTGTAGGAGATCGCCGCCTCGTCGGACGTGTCGCTCAGCCGAAAGAGCGGAAACTCTTCGAGCGAGCGGTCGAGCAAGACCGAATGCGCGTGCGATCGCCGACGCGCCGGGAGCTTCATTTCGCGAGTCACTCCAGCGGAAGCACGATGCCGGAAATCGCGCTCGCCCGCGGAGAGCAGAGAAACACGACGGCGTCCGCGACCTGCTCCCGCTCGACGTAGCGCGCGTCCGCTCCCATCGCACTCTCGTTGGCGGCAGTACGAATCGTCGCCGGCGCGACGGCGTTTGCCCGCACACCGCTCGCCCGCTCTTCAGCCGCGATCGCCCTCGTCAGGGCGACTACGCCCGATTTCGCCGCGGCATAAGCCGACATCCCGGCGACGGAAGCGCCGGGTAGTGCCGCCTGCGAGGCAAAGAACACGATCGAACCGCGACCTTGCCGAAGCAGCGGCAGAAACGCGCGGGCCGTGACGTACGCTGTGGTGAGGTTGACCGCAAGCTGTCGATCCCAGACATCATCGGTGCTGCCCACAACGGGACCGCTCATGGCGAACCCGCCCGCCATGTGGACAAGAGCGTGAAGCGAGCCGCCGTGCTCATGACGTACTCGTTCGGCGAGCGCGGCAACGTCGGCGGCGCTGGTCAGATCGCACCCGTAGCCGCGGGCCGTTCGACCGTCGCGCGACAGCGCCGCAGCGCGGGCTTCCGCGCGCTCGGCGCGGCGATCGACGAGAACGAGAGACGCGCCGAGGCTCGCGAAAGCGCTCGCGACCACCTCGCCGACCTGTCCATCGGCCCCGACGCCGGTGAGCAAAACGGTCGATGTGCTGAACATGCGGCATTAAGGATGGTGCAAAGCCACGCTGGTGACCAGAACCGAGCTCGGCGTGGCACAGCTTGTGTTAGGGTACAGGAAGCATGTCGACGCTCAAACGTACTGGTCTCGTAATTCTGATTGTGACGGTGCTCGCCATGGCACTCATCGGCGTGCTGACGATCACTCGTGGCACGCCGGTCGGTTACGTCGTCACACTGTCCGATTCGGGTCCGCCCGCGGTGGGCGACTCGTTGTTCGAGCGGACAATGGAGTTGTTCACCGGGACGCACGTGTACGACGGTAATGCCGTACAACAGGCGAACAATGGCAACGGCGTCTATCCGCCGCTCTGGGCGGACCTGCGGTCGGCGCGCAAGACGATCACGGTCCAGATGTACTATTCCCTCCCCGGCCGCGTGGCGGACACGCTCGCCGCGATTCTGCGCGAGCGTGCGCGTGCCAAGGTTCGCGTGCTCCTCCTGGTCGATGCATTTGGCTCACAGCACCTGTCACGCGAGTGGATTCGATCGTTGCGTGAGGCGGGCGTGGAGGTGGCGAAGCTGCGCCAATTGCGGTGGTTCACGATCTCGAACGCGGCCAACCGATCGCACGTGCGCGTGGTGGTCGTCGACGGGCGCATCGCCTACACCGGCGGATTCGGGCTGGCCGATTACTGGCTGGGCGACGGCCATCATGAAGAGCAGTGGCGTGAATCCAACGTCCGGTTCCAGGGCCCCGCGGTCATGGAGCTTCAGTCGGCATTCGCGGCGGCGTGGGCGGAAGCGACCGGCGAGCTGCTGACCGGCCCGCTCTTCTTTCCGGAAAGCGGGTTTCAGCCGGTCGGCGCTACACGCGCCGGCTTGATGTTCGCCGCGCCAACGACCGGCAGCACTCCCGCCGAGCGTTTTCTGGCGCTGACGATCACGGGCGCCAGGAAAACGCTGTATATCGAGAACTCGTATTTCGTCCCGGACGACGATTTCCGGCGGCTGCTCGAGCGCGCGGCGCGCCGTGGCGTGGACGTTCGCGTGTTGACGGTGAGCAACAAGACCGACGTGAAGACGACCTGGTACGCGGGACGCTATCGCTACGAGGAGCTCCTGCAGCACGGAATACACGTCTATGAGTATCAGCCAACGATGCTGCACTCGAAGACGATCGTTGCCGACGGTCTTTGGAGCTCGGTCGGATCAATGAACTTCGACAATCGCTCGCTGGCGTTCAACGACGAGGCGAACCTCGTCGTTCTGGACAGCGCGTTCGGCGCGCAGATGGACTCGATCTTCTTCGATGATCTTCGCTATGCAAGGGAGATCAAGCTCGACGAGTTCCGCCAGCGCTCGATATGGTCCAAGGCGCTCGAGCTGGGCGCTACCCTGCTCTCCCGGCTGCTGTGATCCGGCGGCGTCTAGCGGATGTCTTCGCGGCCGAGCGCCGCGCGGACGGCTTCGCGCATGGCCACGAGGGCGTCGTCGCGTGAGGCCGGCGAGTCGTCGCGAACGTGCAGCTCGACGCCGTCGGCCACCGGCACGCGTCGCCAGCTCGCGGTGACGTCTTCGTCACTCGCCTGGCGCCGCGTCTCGATCGTCGCGCCGAGGGCCGCGGCGAGCGACGATGCGACGCGACGCTCCAGCGCATCTCCCGTGACTTCCTTCATCTCGCTCTTGATGACGTCGAGTGTGATGCCCTCGCGCTGGCGAATCTTGATCGCGAGCAGCTGCAGGAAGTGGCGGTAGTTGTAGGTCGCGGCGGTGCCTGCTCCTTCCGGCCGCTCGAGCAGTCCGTTCGCCACGTAGAAGCGGATCGAGCGTGCGCTCGGCGCCGCGCGTGCCGAGGCATTCGTGGGGCGAACGCCGGCAGCGTCGACGAGCGCGGTCACATGGGCTGCAAGGCCTCGGGCGTTCCAGGGCGCATGCTTCGCGTGCGCGCGGAGCAGAGCAATCGGCGAATCAGCCACGGGCGGCCGGGAGGGCGAAGATCAGCGTCGTCCCGCTCTCGCGGCTGTTCTCGAGGGCGATCGTGCCGCCATGTTCGCCGACGATGCGTTGCGCGACTGCCAAGCCGATCCCGGCGTGGCCCGGCTTGTTGCTGACCAGCGGTTCAAAAACGTGCGGCAGCAGATCGTCCGAGACCGACTGTCCGTCGTTGTGGACGCGACTGTGCCAGGCGCCGTCGGGCGAAATGGTCGAGTCGATCGTGAGGTCACTGCCTTCGGGCGCGGCTTCGATGGCGTTGACCAGCACATTCGCGTAGGCGTGCGCCAGCTGTTCGGCGTCGAGCTCGCAGCGCGCCCGCGGGGCGGAGGCGACGTGTCGCAGGAGGAGTGCTTTGCTCTCGAGCGCACCGCGCTGCGCCTCAATGACGTCGGTCCAGACGTCGTCCGGATCGGCCGGCGCGAGGAGCACCGGCGCTGGACGTCCGTACTCAAGAAGCGCCGACACGAGCGCATTGAGTCGCTCGGCCTCGCGAAGAATGCGACCGATGTTCCGTTCGATGAGCGGGTCGTCGGTCACGCGGTAGCGCAGCAGCTGGGCGGCAGAGGCGATGCCGAAGACCGGGTTGCGCAGCTCGTGCGCGATCGCGGACGCGACGCGTTGCGACGTCTTGACGTTCGCCCGATGGCGGGAACGGCTCTCGGATGAGAGATCCGTGTGCAACTCGGTCTCAGCGGCGGTCATGCCGAAACGTAATGTGAAACGGCAGCGGAGCGTGGAGGCGATCGCTCCGCTGCCGTGTTCGAGTGTGGATCCGGTCAGCGACGTCGCTTGGCGCTCTTTCGACTGGGCTTGCCTGCGCGCTTGGCGCTCCGCTTTGCCCCACTCTTTCTGGCGGCCTTGCGTGCGCCGGCCTTTTTAGCACCGCTCCTTTTGGCGCCGGACTTCTTGGCCGCCTTCTTGGCCGCCGACTTCTTTGCCGCTTTCTTCGCCGTCTTCTTGGCGCCAGCCTTCTTTGCTGCCGATGACTTTGCCGCTGGCGCGCTCTGCGCGGACTTCTTTGGCGCAGGCGGGCTAGCCGCAGGTTTCATAGCCGGAGCCGCGGCCTTCTTGGCGGCCGGGCGTTCCGCCGAGGGCGCCGCAGCGGGAGCCGGAGCAGCCGGCGCGGGTGGCACGCCAGCAGCATTGCCCGCCTTCGACGATCCGGCTGGCCGGCCCGGTCGGCCTGGTCGTGCTGGTCGCGGCGACTCGAACAACTCGCCGTCTTCCTCCTCCTCTCCTTCGTCGAGTGCGCCAGGCTCCTCTTCCTCGTCATCGACGTCCTCGGCGCTGTCCCACAGATCGTCACTCTCGTCCTTGTGGGTCATCCAGCCACCGTCGTCTTCTTCTTCGTCGTCGTAGGAAGCACCACCGCCACCGTATCCGATTCCGTCGACGTCGTCATCGTCCCGGTCGGAGAATCGATACTCCTCGCGCACCTCGTCGCCCCGCGGCATGCCCGCCTCCTGAGAGGTTATGTGATTACGAATTGAGAGGTCGGCACACGGCGCCCGACGGCTGCAGATCGCGTACCGATCACCGGTGCAGCCAATCGCATCGTGCATCGGTGCTTTTCAAACGCCTTAGTATACTTGCCCGGGCGCTTCGTCAA
This sequence comes from Gemmatimonadaceae bacterium, assembly GCA_035469245.1. Lineage (GTDB taxonomy): Bacteria > Gemmatimonadota > Gemmatimonadetes > Gemmatimonadales > Gemmatimonadaceae > JAQBQB01. The sequence continues at coordinate 2,963 of DATISA010000213.1, read as the reverse complement.
GAAGTCGCACGTCACAGCGATTTGCGGAGATGAGATCATGCCGAAGTTGCTCGTGCTCTATTTCGGCGCCGAGAGTCCAGCCGCCGCGCTGGCCGATGCGGCAGCCGAAGGTGCGAAGAGCGTCCGATTCACCGAGGTGGACGTGCGAGTGGGGGAGGCGCATTCCCTGGCAACACCGGGCAGACATCGCCGGCTCGAGTCATCGCACCACGTGGCGACCTACGCGGGAGTGCTCATCGCGTGCGAGGCCGCCGCAGAAATTCCAGACGCGCTCGATGCGCTGCTTCGAGATCTCGAACGCATGCCGGGCGACGCATTCGAGAACACGGTGTTCGGAGTGGCGGGCGGCGAGAATACCGTCCTTGCAGGTCGCGTTTCGGCGCTAGGCGGAATCGTGGTGGGCGAGCCGCGAGGCGCGAGCGACCCGGAGGACCGAGCGAAACGCCTCGGCGCTCGAACGGCGAAGGTGGTCGGCTGGGTGGCGCATGCGCTCGGCCACGAGGATGGTGCGAGCGGCCATCACCACCACTAGCTGCGGCCGGGCCGCGGTGAGGGCGCCGGGAGGCGCCCACGGCGAGGGCGGGTCAGTCGACGAATTCGACCGTGACCGGCTGAGCGATGATTCCCGCCTCCACGCCCCGTTGAAGCAAACGCTTGACGGCCTGACGGCCGCGCTCGCCATAATCCAGCGTCCAGTCGTTGACGTACATGCCCACGAACGTGTCGGCGCGGTCGCGAGCAAGCCCCCTGGCGTATTGCATCGAATGGTCGAGCGCGGCGGTCCGATGTTGCAGGCCGTACGCAATACTGTCACGAAGATGGCGCGAAATCTTCTTCGTCAGCGTCTCGCCCAAGTCCTTCCGTATGACGTTGCCGCCAAGTGGGAGCGGCAGGCCGGTTTCGGCGAACCACCACTCGCCAAGGTCCTGAATGAGATAGAGTCCCCTGTCGGCAAAGGTCAACTGGCCTTCGTGGATGAGCAGTCCGAGGTCGGCTTGCGAATCGACCACCGCATCCTCGATCTGGTCGAACGGCACCACCACTGGCTCGAAATCCGGTTCGAACAGCCGAAGCGCGAGATAGGCGCTCGTCAGTGTGCCGGGGATCGCGATGCGCTTCCCGCGGATCTCGGATTTTGACATCGGCCGGCGTGCGACGAGCCGCGGCCCGTAGCGATCACCCATCGACGCACCGTGCGGCAGGAGCGCGTACCGATCGGACAGGTAGGCATAGGCGTGGATTGACACGGCAGTCACCTCGAGCTCGCCGCGCATGGCGCGACGATTCAACGTCTCGATGTCCTGCAGCTCGTGGACGTAGCTGAGGCCTTCCGTATCGATCTTCCCGGACGCGAGCGCGTAGAACATGAAGGCGTCGTCGGAGTCCGGGCTGTGGGCAACGTGGATCGTGTTAGTCATGGACGCTTTGCGTCGAGGGCGATTGTGATGTCGTTCTCGTGCGCGACGTACTCGGGGAGTTGCCTGGCGCGCTCGGATGGGGCGGCGGCGATCAGCTTTGCCTGGAAGTCGCGCGCGGCCGTGGAGTCCTTGCGCATTCTGGCGGCATTCGCCGCGAGGATCAATCCGAGCAGGTGATTGGGATGCTGGGCGAGGATGGTGTCCGCTTCTGCCCGGGCGAGCGTTTCGTCGCCCGAGACGGCAGCGATTCGGCCGACGTCGTAGTGCTGATCGAGGTCGAGCTGGCCCAGCCGTTGGTATGCCATGATCGCCATCGGCGCGAAAATCTGCACGCTGTCGGCCCGGCCGCGCTCGTGCTGGCTCATCACGAGGTTATACAGGCGGACTGCGGCTTCCGCGGGCGAGAGGTTGCTGATGTCAGGCGCCTGTGTTCCACCGCCGGCGAATGGCGCGGCTGCCGTACCGCCGGCAGCAGGCGCGTCAGGCGCCGCGCGCGAAAAGCGCTGGCCCGCGACGAGCGCGATCAGCGCCACGAGGGCGATACCCGCGACGGCCCAGGGCAACGAGGATGAGAAGCTGCGCTGGTCGGGAAGCGCGCCGGCACTTGCCGCACTGACCACAGCGCCAGCGCCAGAGGCGACAGGTGTGCCGCAGCGGTGACAGAACCGCGCGCCTGGCGACAGCGCCGCGCCGCATGCCGAACAGGGCGCCGCCGCCATGCTAGCGCCGCACGACGAGCAGAACTTCCCGGTCGCGTCGGCACCGCAGCTGGGACACTTTCGAGTTTCGGATGAGGCGGGGACAGCCATGCGGTAAAGCTACACGGCCCCCCGCCTCACGGCAGTCGACGCGCGGTGTCTCGTCGACTGAGCGGATCGTCAGCGAGCGTGGCGTCCGCCGGGCTCGGAGATCTGCTCGACCGTTTCGCCGGCGCGGCTGGTATCGCGGGTCTTGAGCAGGACGTCGGCTTGCGAGACGATGCCGACGAGGGAGCCGCGCTCGTCGACAATGGGTATTCGACGCACCTTCTCGCTGCGCATCGCACTCATGACGTTCTCGACGTCATCATTCGCGTTGCAGGTAGCGAGGTCATCGGCACTCATGACGTCGCGCACGCGACACGTTCCGTCCTTTCCTTCGGCGATGCAGCGGATCGCGATGTCGCGATCCGTCACGACGCCGAGGAGCCGCCGCTCATTCTGACTGGCGACGACCGGCACAATACCGACGTTCTCTCGTTTCATCACCTGAGCGGCCTCGCGCACGGTGGCATCGGCGGTGACGCTGCTCGGGTCTCTGGTCATGATGTCCTGAATCTTCATGCTCGCGCTCCCGGGTCGTTGAAGTCGTAACGAGACGACGCGCGCAAGGCGTATGCCCGGCAGCCGGCGAGCTTTACAACACTTGGCGCGTCGACGTAGCGTTGGAGCGACCCGGAACCAGAGGCAGATCTGCCCGCACGCTCTCGCTCGCTCACGCCCGACACCTCCGGCGCATCCAAGGCCGACATTCTCGAGCTGACGGAAAAGCTCAACGTCCGCTTCA
>DATISA010000212.1:0-43154 GCA_035469245.1 Gemmatimonadaceae bacterium | reverse complement strand
ACGACGCTCGCCGAATTCGACGAGCCGGCGCAGTGGGACTTCGACCTGTTGTCGAAGGACTTGCTGATGCACTACCTGCTTCAGGTCCCCGAATTCGACAACCCTGATCATCGGCCGCCCGACGAGACGGCGGCAAAGGACGCCGCCGTCGCCGCGGCGAAGAAGGCGTTCTGGGCCAAGCTCCAGAGCCTCGACACCGTTCGCGACGAACTCGGCCAGCCCTACGGCGATCGCCTGCTCTCGCTGGTGATGCTCCAGGTCCTCGATGAGAAGTGGAAGGATCACCTCTACGATCTGGACCAGCTTCGCAACACGATCACGTACCGCGGCTGGGGACAGCGGGACCCGCTCATCGAGTACAAGCAGGAAGCGTACACGATGTTCGTGGACCTGATGAACGACATCTACAACACGTTCAGCGACCGGTTCCTCAAGGTCCAGCTCATCATCGAGCCGCCGGCGCCGCCTCCGCCGCCGGAGCCGCAGCGTGCGACCAGGCGCTACAACGCGCTCGGGATCCTCGAGGACATACCGTCCGAAGAGCCGGCCGAGGCGTCAGGAAACGGCGCGGACGGGGCGGTGGACATCGGGCCGGCACCGATCCCGGCGTCAAAGCCGGTCGGGGCGCGCAAGGATCCGGTCATCGTTGGAGCCGGCAGAACGCGCTCGCTCGGTAACGGGAGCCCGCCTCCGGGAGTGGATTGGTCCACGGTGGGGCGAAACGATCCGTGCCCGTGCGGGTCGGGGAAGAAGTTCAAGAAGTGCCATGGGGCGAAGGTATAGCGTGACTGGGCTTGCGGCTGACGACTGCCGGCTCGGCTTGCGGCTATTAGCGATCGGCTTGGCTCACGGCTGACTGCTGACCGCTCGAGCTGATGGCTGGTGGCTGACAGCTCGGGCTGACAGCCGACGGCTTGGCCGACGGCTGACTGCTTGGCCGTTAGCCGTCGGCTTGAGCCGTCAGCTGCCAGCGGTCAGCAAAGGCCGTCGGCCGCCAGCCGTGCGCCAAGCCGTGCGCCGTCAGCCGAAAGCCGAGCCGGCAGTCGCCAGCCGAGCCGCGCTGCGTCCTGCGGCCTTTTGGTGCCGCTCTTCCCCTTGTCCTCGTGCAGACTGCTGCCTTCTCACTCAGTGAAGGCGAGTCGTGTCTGGCACGGAGTCCGTAAAAGGGTTAAGTATTCGAGAGCTGCCCCGGTCGGAACGGCCGCGGGAACGCCTCATCGACCTCGGCGCGTCGGCGCTCAGCAGTGCTGAACTGCTCGCCATCGTGATCGGGTCGGGCCGTGGTGGTCAAACGGCGGTTCAGATCGGGCAGGCAGTCCTTGCCGAAGCGGGCGGGGCATTGCGTCGCATTGCCCGGCAGCCCGTGGCCGCGCTGACCGCCGTTCCGGGGGTCGGAACGGCTCGTGCGGTCGTGATCCATGCGTCCCTCGAGCTGGGGCGCCGGCTGGCGGCGGAGGCTCGGCAGGACGGCACACCGGTTCGCTCGCCGCGCGACGTCGTGGAATATTTCGCGCCCCGCATGGAGGACCTGCCGGTGGAAGAGTTTCACGTCGCGGTGCTGGACGCACAGCACCGGCTGGAGCGGGACATCACCGTGACGCGTGGGTTGTTGAACACCTCGCTCGTGCACCCGCGCGAGGTGTTTCGCGAGGCCATCGCCGAGCGTGCGGCGGCGGTGATCCTCGTCCACAATCATCCGAGCGGCGATCCGGCACCGTCGCCCGACGACCGGACCGTGACGGAACAATTGGTGGCGGCGGGGCGTCTACTCGATATCCCGGTGCACGACCACGTGATCATCGGTCGAGGACGCTACACGAGCTTCGCGGAGGCGGGACTGTTGTGACGGCGGCGAGCCCTTCGCTCGTACACGAGCTGATGCCAGGATGGCGCGAGAACGAGCATCCGTTACACGAGAAGCTCGATCGCGATCTGCTCGTGCGTGCCTACCGGTTCAGCGAGCAAGCCCATCGCGGCCAGCTTCGCAACTCGGGCGATCCGTACATCACCCACTCGGTCGAAGTCGCCAAGATCCTCGCCGACCTGCAGCTCGACTCGATCACCGTCGCCAGCGGGCTGCTGCACGACGTCATCGAGGATACCCAGCTCACGCTTGCCGACGTCGAAGCCGAATTCGGCAAGGAGATCGCGGCGATCGTCGACGGGCTGACCAAGATCGCCAAGCTGCCCACCGGCGGATCGACGCAGGAGCGTCAGGTCGAGAGCTACCGGAAGCTGCTGCTGTCGATCGCCAAGGACGCGCGCGTCATCATCGTCAAGCTCGCCGACCGGCTGCACAACATGCGCACGCTGGACTGGCTCCCCGCCGACAAGCGCCGGCGCATCGCCCAGGAAACGCGCGACCTGTACGCGCCGCTCGCCCATCGCTTCGGTATGGCGAAGCTCCGGTGGGAGCTCGAGGACCTGGCGTTCAAACATCTCGAAACAGAGGAGTACAAAGCCCTCGCCAAAAAGGTCGCGCAGAAACGCGGCGAGCGCGAGGCCCTCATCCGCCAGATGGCGGATCCGCTGATCGCGCGCCTCGCGCAGGCGGGGATCAAGGACGTGGAAGTCACCGGCCGGCCAAAGCATCTGTGGTCGATCTACAAGAAGATGAAGCAGCGCGAAAAACCGTACGAGGAGATCTACGACCTGCTGGCGATTCGCGTCCTCGTCAACACGGTGCCCGACTGCTATCACGCCCTCGGCATCATCCACGATGGCTGGACGCCGGTACAAGAGCGGATCAAGGACTACATCGCGCAGCCAAAGTCGAACGGGTATCAGTCGCTGCACACGACGGTGTTCGGGCCTGGGCGCCAGTTGTACGAGGTACAGATCCGCACCCGTGACATGCACCGCACGGCCGACTACGGCATCGCCGCGCACTGGCGCTACAAGGAAGACGCAAAGAGCGACGAGCTCGATCGCCATCTGTCCTGGTTCCGGCAGGTGCTCGAGCTGCAGATGGACGCCAAGACGCCCGACGAGTTCCTGGAGTTCCTCAAGCTCGACCTCTACCAGGACGAGATCTTCGTCTTTACGCCCACGGGCGACGTGATTCAGCTGCCCAAGGGCGCCACGCCGCTCGATTTCGCCTTCGCCGTGCACACCGAGATCGGCCTCCACTGCGCGGGCGCGCGCGTCAATGGCCGAATCGCGCCGCTGTCGCGGCCACTGCGCAACTCGGAGACGGTCGAGATCATCACCTCGAACACCGCCAAGCCGACGCGCGACTGGCTCGCGCACGTTCGTACCGGCCGTGCGCGCCACAAGATCCGCCAGGTCCTCAAGCGCGAAGCGCAGTCGTCCGCCGAAAAGCTCGGGCAGGAGATGCTCGACCGTGAGATCAAGCGGCGCCGGCTCGGCAAGATCGAGGATGACCAGATGGATGGCGCGGCGCGCGCGCTCAGCCTCACGGACGCGACGCACTTGCTCGCGTCCATCGGCCAGGGCGACGTCAACGTGACGCTCGCGCTCAAGCACCTGTTTCCCGAATCATCGGAAGCGGAGGTGCCAAAGCCGAACGTCTTCGAGCGTTTCGTCGATCGCGTGCGCGGCACGAAGGGCGTTCGCATTCAGGGCGTCGACGGTCTCATGGTGCGCTACGCGCAGTGCTGCCAGCCGGTCCCCGGCGATCCGGTCGTCGGCTACGTCACGCGGGGTCGAGGCGTCAGCATCCATCGCGGCGACTGCCCGAACCTGCTGCTGCTCGCGCATGAACCGGAGCGGCGGCTCGAGATCGACTGGCAGGAAGCGCAGGGCGAGCGGTTCGTGGTGCGGCTCGCGCTGGAGGGCAACGACCGGCGCGGGCTCTACGCCGACGTCGCCGCCGCGGTGAGCTCGACGGGCACCGACATCAAGAGCATGGATCTGCGCAGCACCGACGGGCGCACGATTGGCTCGATCCTCGTCGAGGTCGAGAACCTCGCGCACCTCGAGAAGATCATCCGCGCCACGCGGCGGGTGAAAGGCATCACCGACGTCGCGCGTCGGGAGAGGCTGACGCCAGAGTAGCGAGGCCGCCGTTCGTTAGCGGCGGGCGGCAGGGGGCGTGAGCTCGGTTTCGGCGTGGACCGCCATCGTGGTCACTCAGGTAGGCAAGGGGTACCGCGAGAGACCCGAACAAATCCCGAGACAGGTATTATATTGCGCTGATGCCGCGTGCCGATTTCGATCTTCAGGCGCCGTTCCAGCCCGCGGGTGACCAGCCAAAGGCCATCGCCGAGCTCACGGCGGGGCTGGATCGCGGGGACCGGTTTCAGACGCTGCTGGGCGTCACTGGATCCGGCAAGACGATGACGATCGCCAACGTCATCAAGGCTCACCGCCGCCCGACACTGGTCCTGTCGCACAACAAGACGCTCGCCGCACAGCTCTACGGGGAGCTCAAGAGCTTCTTCCCTCACAACGCGGTCGAGTACTTCATCTCGTATTACGACTACTACCAGCCCGAGGCGTACGTCCCGACGACCGACACGTACATCGAGAAGGACGCGTCGATCAACGAGGACATCGATCGGCTGCGCCTCCGTGCGACGTCAAGCCTGATGGAACGCGAGGACGTAGTCATCGTGGCCACGGTGTCGGCCATCTACGGCCTGGGCGACCCGGTGTCCTATCGCGAGCAGATGGTCACGCTCACGCGCGGCCAGACTGTCGAACGCGACGACATTCTGCGCGCGCTGGTGAAGATCCAGTACAACCGGAACGACGTCGCCTTCGACCGCGGCACGTTCCGGGTGCGCGGCGACACGGTCGAGATCTTCCCCGCGTACGAAGAGCAGGGCGTGCGCGTGGAGATGTGGGGAAACGAGATCGAGCGGATCTCCAAGATCGACGTGCTCACCGGCGAGACGATCGCCGTGCTCGAACGCGCAGCGATCTATCCGGCGAAGCACTTCGTCACCCAGCGTCCAACCCTCGAGCGGGCGGTGAAACTGATCCGCGCCGAGCTGGCCGAACGACTTAGCGAACTGCGCGCGGCCGGCAAGCTGCTCGAAGCGCAGCGACTCGAGTCGCGCACGAATTTCGACGTCGAGATGATGCTCGAGATCGGGACGTGCGCCGGCATCGAGAACTACTCGCGGCATCTCGCCGGCCGCGAGGCCGGCGAGCGCCCGGCCTGCCTGTTCGACTACTTCCCGGAAGACTTTCTCGTCGTCGTCGACGAATCGCACGTCACGCTGCCGCAGATCGGCGGAATGTTCAACGGCGATCGCGCGCGCAAGCTCACGCTCGTCGAGTACGGATTCCGTCTGCCGAGCGCGCTCGACAACCGGCCGCTCATGTTCGACGAATTTCTCGCCCTCACGCCGCGCGCCATCTTCGTTTCGGCTACCCCCTCCGAACTCGAGCTGCGCCTCTCCGAGGGCATCGTCGTGGAGCAGATCATCCGGCCGACGGGCCTCGTCGACCCGGAGATCGACATACGACCAGTGCGCGGGCAAGTCGACGATCTGCTCGATGAGATTCGCCTGCGCGAGCGCCGCGGCGAGCGAGTGCTCGTCACGACGCTCACCAAGCGCATGTCGGAGGATCTGACCGACTACCTGCAGCAGGTCGGCGTTCGTGTCCGCTACATGCATTCCGACATCGACGCGATCGAGCGCATGGAGATCGTACGCGGTCTGCGTCTTGGCGACTTCGACGTCCTCGTCGGCATCAACCTGCTTCGTGAAGGGCTCGATCTCCCCGAAGTGTCGCTGGTCGCGATCCTCGACGCGGACCAGGAAGGTTTTCTGCGCAGCGACCGTTCGCTCATCCAGACCGTGGGCCGAGCCGCGCGCAATGTGCACGGTCGCGCCATCTTCTACGCCGATCGCATTACGGGCTCCATGGCTCGCTGCATCGAGGAAACGAACCGCCGCCGCGAGCTCCAGGTGGCGTACAACGCGGAACACGGCGTCACGCCGACGACGGTGAGCAAGAGCGTGGATCAGGTCCGCTTCACCACGCGCGTCGCCGATGCTCGTACGGAGCGCGAGGAGAAGCGCGTCGCCGAGCCGGCTCGCGGCTACGCCGTCATGGAGATGGAGTCGCTCGAGAAGATGCTCGAGCAGCAGATGCGCGATGCGGCGGCGGCCATGGACTTCGAGCTCGCGGCGCAGTTGCGAGATCAACTCTTCGAGGTCCGCGCGCGGCGCGATACCGAAGCCTCCAAGCGAGTTCCCGCGGGCGCGGCGCGCGCGCGGTAGCATGTCGCACGCGCCCATCATTCCGCCGCTGGCGGCGCACGGCCGGCTCGCCTGCACGGAGGCAGAGCTCGTCGCGTGGGGCGAGGCGCTTGGGCGCGCCATCACGCCGCCGCTCGTCGTGACGATCTCGGGCGAGCTCGGGGCGGGAAAGACGACGCTCGTCAAAGCCATTTGCCGCGGCTACGGCGTCACCGAGGAAGTCACCAGCCCAACGTTCACGCTCGTCCATCAGTACGCCGGCGAGAGATCGACGGTCTACCACGTCGACCTGTATCGCGTGAATGACCCACGCGAGCTGACGAACCTCGGCTGGGACGAGATGCTCGCCGAGGACGCGCTCGTGCTGATCGAGTGGCCGGAGCGCGCCGCGGATCGGCTGCCGCGCGTCCATGTGCCGATCAGTCTGCAGCACCTGCCCGACGATCCGGCCCGCCGGCTGCTCTACGCGGGCGGGCACGTATGATCACGCTCGCGATCGACGCGTCGACGTACGACGGGGATGTCGCGCTGCTCGACGGCGAGCGGCTCCTCGCCGAAGGCCACACGGCGATGAAGCGGGCCGACCGAGAAACGCTCATGCCTCTGGTCGGCGATGTGCTCGCGCAGGCGGGGATCACCGCGGGGGAAATCGAGCGCGTGGTGTGCGGGGCGGGGCCGGGGAGCTTCACGAGCCTGCGAATCGCCGGCAGCATCGCGAAAGGGATCGCGTTCGGATTGGGCAGGCCGCTGTTCGCGGTACCGTCGCTCGCGCTCGTCGCGGGCGGAGCGGCGCTCGTTCCAGGGCGTTACGTCTCTGTCCTCGACGCGCTCCGCGGGGAGCTGTACGTCGGATTGTACGACGTCGACGCTCGCGGCGACGTGACGGAGATCGAGCCCGCGCGGCTCATTCACGCCGGCGATCTCGATCGTGTGGCCGCCGAGAGCGAAGCGCGCGTCGTGACGCCGCTCCATCTCGACGGCGCGATTCGCGCGCGGCCCGTCGCGAGGGCGGTCGTTCATCTCATCCACTGGATCGAACGCCACGGCGGTCCCGTCGACGTTCCGTCGTGGGAACCATCGTACGGTCGTCTCGCCGAAGCGCAGGTTCGCTGGGAGTCCGCGCATGGCAAGCCGCTCCCGGCCACGTGACGGAGTTCGTCGTGCAGCCCGCGCGGCTCGTCGACGTGCCCGCCGTTGTCGAGATCGAGCGCGCCGTGTTCAGCGATCCGTGGTCGGCGCAATCGTTTCGCGAAGCGCTGGGGCACCCGGCCGTGTACTTCTCGTGCGCCCGGCGTGACGAGGGCGCGCTGCTCGGTTATGTTGTGGCCTGGTTCGTCGCCGACGAGGGCGAGATCGCGAATCTCGCCGTTTGCCGGACGGCCTGGGGGCTGGGAATTGGACGCGCGCTGCTCGACGCCGCGTTGAAGGAAGCGCTCTCGCGGGGCGTAACGGCGGTGTATCTCGAGGTGCGCGAGTCGAATGCACGCGCTCGACAGCTCTACCACTCGAGCCGGTTCGAGGAGGTGGGACGGCGGCAAGGCTACTATCGGCGTCCGGTAGAAGACGCGATCGTGCTGCGGCGCACGTTGGACGGGCCGGATAAGACGGAAGGTGAGCTTTGCAACACAACACGTTGATGTGCGGGAATTTGCTTGCGCATCAACAAGGACTGGATCATACCGTGAGCGGCGAGGTCATGTACACTCTCGCCAGGAGGAATCTGTGAGCCGTAGCCTGAACAAAGTCCTGCTGATCGGTAACCTCGGCAATGACCCCGAGGTTCGCTCGACGACCGGCGGCAATCGTGTCGCCACGTTTTCCCTCGCCACGAGTCGCTCGTGGAACGACGCGTCCGGATCCAAGCAGGAGAAAACCGAGTGGCATCGGTGCGTGGTGTGGAACACCAAGACGTCCCAGCTCGCAGACATCGTCGAGCGGTACGTCAAGAAGGGCGACAAGCTCTATGTCGAAGGCCGGATCGAGTATCGGCAGTGGCAGGACAAGGACGGACAGACGCGCTACAGCACCGAGATCAACGTTCGCGAGCTGATCATGCTCGGTGGCGGCAAGGGCGCATCGGGCGATTTCGAGGGCGGAGAGTCGCGGCGTTCCGCGGCGACCGCACCCAAGGCGAAAGCCGCGGCGGCCGGCGAGGATTTCGAGGACTTTCCAAACGCCCTGGCGGACGAAGACGACGATCTGCCCTTCTAACGCTGCCTCGCGCACCACGCGGACCCGACGTGCGTCACACGTTGGGTCCGCGTCAATTTTTTGAACTGTCCAGACCGTTTCCATCGAGGCCGCCGGATCGTCAACGGCCAGAGGTGGCGCAGTCCGCCACCCGAGTGATGCTCGTTCTCACGAAACTCGCCTGGAGTTGATGCCATGCTCGTGCGGCCCGCCCGTATTCGGTCACGCGGAGCGATCCTGCGCGCCGTCGGTGTGTTGTCGATCGCGCTCGGCGCGGCCCTTCCGGACCGCCTGATCGCTCAGGAACAGCAGCAGCCTTCCGACGCCCCCAAGACGCACACCGTCAAGCGCGGTGATACGCTGTGGGACATCGCCCACAGCTACCTCGGCGACCCGTTCCTTTGGCCCGAGATCTATCGCCTGAACACCGATGTGATCGAAGATCCGCACTGGATCTACCCAGGCGAGATCTTGAAGCTTCCTGGCGCCAAGGAGAAGGTGATGGCCGTCACACCGCCGGTCGACACCACGCCCAAGATCGCGACGCCCGTCGTGACGCCAGCGCCGGTCGACACGGTCCGCAAGGAGCTGACGCAGGCGCGCCTCACCGCGGTGCGGACGAACGAATACATCGCCGCGCCCTGGGTCGATCAACAGGGCGGGCCGAAAGGATCCGGCTACATCGTCGAGAGCGCTGAAATTCCGGGCATCGCATCGGCCGATCGTTCGCGCATGAAGCTGTACGATCGTGTGTTCGTCGCGGCGCCGAGCGGCGACCAGACCGCAGGCGCGCGAACGTTGTACCTGACGTACCGCCTTGGACCGTTCATCGAAGAGTTCGGCCAGATCGTCGTCCCGACTGGTATCATCGAAGTCGCTCGTCCGGCTCAGCCCGGCGAGGCGGCGGTGGGCCGCGTCGTGAAGATGTTCGGCGAAGTGCTTGAGGGTCAGCGCATGATCCCGCTCGACAGCAGCGCGGCACTTGCCACGGGTCGGCCGAATCCAGTCTCGAACGGCACGAGGGGTCGCGTGCGCTGGATCCTCAGCGAGCCGGTGCTCCCGAGTCTGCAGAGCTACGTGGCGCTCGACTTGTCCGGGCGCGATGTGACAACCGGCGATCAGATCGAGCTGTACCAGCCTCGCCAGGGGCCGAACGAGACGCGCGACATCACGCTTCCCGAGATCTACATCGGTCGTGCGCAGGTCCTCCGCGTGACTTCGTACGGAGCGACGGCAATCATCACGGCACAGGACCAGCCCAAGATTCAGGAAGGCACAGCAGTTCGCGTAGCCGCCAAGATGCCGTAAGCTGCTGCGTGGCAGTAAATTTGGGCGACCGCAATGATCGCGATCGCCCAGTTTCTCGCCATCTCGTGCTACCTCGGCGCCGCGGCTCTGGCCGCGGTGCCGTTCGCGCGTCCGGTCAAGGCGCCGGTGCGAGGGGTGACCGTCGCGCTCGGGCTGGGCGTCGCCGCCCACGCGATCGGTCTCCTGACCTTCGCCATTCGCTCCAGCGCCGTGCCGCTGACGGGACTGGGACCGTCGCTATCCTTTGCCGGCGCCGTCCTGGCGTTCACACTGCTCGTCGTCGAGCTGCTCGCCCGCGACGTGAGTCTCACGCTCGTCGCCGCGCCCCTGGCCGCGATCCCGACCATCTGCGCCAATGCGATCGGCATGACGCCCGGCATGGCGGCGGAAGGGGTTCGCGGCGCCTGGCTCTTCGCGCACATCACGTTGAGCTTCGTCGGCATCGCCGCATTCGCGACGGCCGCCGCCGCGGGCACGATGTATCTCGTGCAGCGGCGTGAGCTCAAGTCGCGTCGGTTCGGCGCATTATTCCGCTTCTTCCCCCCGCTGGCCACGCTCGACCGGGTCAATCACCTGGCCGCTATCGCCGGCTGGCTTGGTCTGACACTCGGCGTCGTCCTGGCGGCCACCTATTCGGTGGCCTACCACGAGCTCAATCTCCCGCAACTCGTCTGGGGGAGCGGCGCGTGGCTGGCCGTCACGTGCATCGCGATCGGGCGGATGACGAGGGGGTGGCAAGCGCAGCGCGCGGCGAAGTACTCGAGCGTGGCGTTCGTCGCCGTGCTGGTGCTCTATGTCGCCTTCCGCGTAGCCGGCCCGGGCACGGGACAGTTCCTCTGATGCTGGCCACATGAGCGCGTATCCGGTGATGCTCGAGGGATCGGCCATCTCAGCGCTCGTGGTTGGCGGCGGTCGTGTGGCATCGCGCAAGGCCACGGCGCTCGTCGAGGCGGGGGCGGACGTCCGCGTGCTGTCGCCGCGGGTGGAGCCGGCGCTCGAGGAGCTTGCATCGGGCAGCGCGGCGCTTCGCATCACGAAGGCGGCATACGCGCCTGACCAGATCGGCGATGCGCTGCTGATCGTGGCGGCCACCGATGATGCATCGCTCAACGCGCAAATTGCCGCCGACGCCCGCGCGCGCGGGCGGCTCGTGAATGTCGTCGACACGCCCGAGCTCGGAAACTGCATTACTCCGGCGGTGCATCGCGCGGGAGATCTCGTCGTCGCGGTGAGCGCCGGCGGAGTGCCCGGCGCTGCCGTTCGTATCCGCGACTCCATGGCACGCCTGCTCGACGCGCGCTACTCGGACGCGGTTCGCGAGCTCGCGGCACTTCGTCGCGCGCTACTCGATGCAGGGCGCCGCGACCGCTGGCACGAGGCGGCGAATTCTCTCGTGGCGCCGGATTTTTGCGAGCAGGTCGAATCGGGACGATTCGCCGCGAGGATCGCCGAATGGCGCTGACCCTCGTCGGCATCAGCTACCGCGGCGCGGCGTTGGACGTCCGTGAACGGCTCGCGTATCGATTGACCGAAGTGCCCGCGGCGCTCGACGAGCTGAGAGCGGTCGACGGAGTCCGTGAAGCGGTGCTTCTGTCGACGTGCAATCGCACGGAGGTGTACGTCTCAGCCGACGACGCCGATCCGGTCCCCGCGGTCTGGGAGGCCTGGTCGCATCGAGTCGGCGGCGACGCATCCGGCTTCGGCTACGTCCGGCACGACCGCGAGGCCGTCACGCATCTCTTCCGCGTCGCGAGCGGGTTGGATTCGATGATCCTGGGCGAGGCGCAGATCCACGGTCAGGTGCGCGATGCCTGGGAGATGTGTCGCGCGCAGTCCGGCCCGGTGCTCAATCGTCTCTTCCAGACATCGCTGTCCGTGGCCGGCCGCGTACGGAACGAGACGTCGATCGCGCGGGGGGCGGCGTCGGTGAGTTCTGCCGCCGTGCAGCTCGCGAAGCAGATCTTCGGGTCGCTCGCGGGAAAGCGCGCGATGGTGCTCGGCGCCGGCGAGATGGCCGAGCTGGCGCTGGAGTGCCTCGCTGATCAAGGAGTCCGGGCGGCGATCGTCGCCAATCGCACCTTCGAGCGTGCGACCGAGCTCGCGGCCCGATACGACGCGGTTGCGATGCACTACGACGAATGCTGGAACGCGCTGGGCGACGTCGACGTGCTGCTCTGCTCGACGGCCGCGCCGCGCGCGATCGTGTTCGCGGAGCAGGTGCGGCCGGCGCTCGCCGTGCGCGGCGATCGCCCACTCTGTATTCTCGACATCGCGCTGCCGCGCGACGTCGACGCCGCCGTTGGCGAGCTCGACAACGTCTTCCTGTACAATCTTGATGACCTTCACGCCGTCGTGTCGTCGAACATCGAACGCCGACGTGCCGACGTGCCGACAGCCGAGGATCTGATCGCGAACGAGACGGCTCGGTACTGGGATTGGCTCGCCGGTCTCGCAGCCGTGCCGGTGTTGACGGAGATGCGCGCGCACATGGAAGCGGTGCGCGCGCGCGAAGTCGCCGAGGCACTGCGGCGTCTGCCGGCGCTGCCGGAGGCGGAGCGCGCCGTCGTCGAGGAACTTTCAAGAGCACTCATGAACAAATTTCTGCACGAGCCCACGGTGCGTCTTCGCGCCGCCGCCGCGAATGGCCGAGGCCTCGGCGTCGTCGACGCCGTCCGCTACCTGTTCGGACTCGAGCGTTCATCGTCCGCCGACGACGCGTCGGATACGCCGGCGACGCGGCGGTCCAGGGGAGCGCGCGAATGACGCGTCGCGTGCTGATCACCGGCGGCGCCGGGTTCATCGGATCGCACGTCGCCGATCGATTTCTCGACGAGGGCTGGACGGTCGAGATCATCGATGATCTCTCGAGCGGAAAACGCGAGAACGTGTCCGCGCCGGCGCTCCTCCACGTGGTGGACGTTCGGTCGCCGGATGCGGCGCTCATCGTCGAGCAAGGCGCCTTCGACGCCGTCGTCCACCTCGCGGCGCAGATGGACGTGCGGCGCAGCGTGGCCGATCCCAAACTCGACGCGAGCATCAACGTCCTCGGCACCCTCAATCTCGTGGAGGCGCTGCGACGCACCAGCGACGCGACTCGCACCCGGTTCGTGTTCACTTCGACCGGCGGCGCGCTGTACGGCGATCTCGCCAGGCCGCCGAACGCCGAATCCACGCCCAAGGAGCCGGACTCGCCGTACGGGATCGACAAGCTGGCCGCCGAACACTTCCTCGCGTACTACGCGCGCGTCCACGCCATGGATACGGCGACCGTCCGGTTCGCGAACGTGTACGGTCCGCGACAGGATCCCGCCGGGGAAGCCGGCGTGGTCGCGATCTTCTGCCAGCGCCTTCTCGAGGGCCGGCCGCTCACCGTGTTCGGGGACGGCATGCAGACGCGCGACTACGTGCACGTCAGCGACGTCGCCAATGCGACGTTTCGTGCCGCCACGGCGGCGCTGCCCGCCGCCGGCGGCATCGACGCGCGCGCCTTCAACATCGGGACGGGCATCGCGACGTCGGTCGTGGCGCTCGCGAACACGCTCAAGGACGTCACCGGCATCGACGTCCCGGTCGAGTTCGCGCCCAAGCGCGCCGGCGAACAACAGCATTCATTTCTGGCGATCGCCAAGGCGCGCGCGGCGCTCGGGTGGTCGCCAACCGTCACATTGCGCGACGGACTCGCCAACACGTTCACCTGGTTCTCCAGCCGCGCCGACGTCACACTCACCTCCCGCTCCTGATCCGCAACCGTGACAATCGTTCCGCATCTCCTCCAGGCGTCGCGCGGCGCGGTGCCCGCGACACCGGTCGACCTCGTGCTCAGCGCGACGCCCGTGACGCAGTTCGTGTTGATCGTGCTCGCGTTTCTTTCCCTCCTGAGCTGGTCGATCATGTTCGGCGTGTGGCGATCGCTGGCACGCGCGAGCAAGGCTGCTGAACGATTCTGGCAGGAGTTCGAGCAAGCGCCGCGACTCGAAGAAGCGGGCGCGCTCGCCAAACGCGCGAAACCGAGCGCGCTGCCGCGGCTCTTCATGCGCGCGATGCACTTCGTGTCCGACGCGCGGGTCGCGAACCAACAGGTGCGAGAGCGATCGACGCCGGCCGGTGGCGATACGCCGCCCGACTCGACACTGAGCGGCTCGCAGATCGAGACGCTGAACCTGCTCCTCGATACGCAGGCCTCGGATGAACGGGATCGGCTTGGGCGGTTTCTCCCCTGGCTGGCGACGATCGGCTCGGTCAGTCCGCTCATCGGCCTCCTTGGCACGGTGCTCGGCGTGATCGAAGCTTTTCTCGGCATCGCGTCAAAGGGGTCGGGCAACTTGTCGGCGGTCGCGCCTGGTGTCGGCGAGGCCCTCACCGCGACCGCCGCGGCGCTCGCGGTCGCGATTCCGGCCACGTTCGGCTACAACATCTTCGCGAGCCGGCTCAATCGCTTCGACGGCCGCCTGGAGCGGTTCAGCACCGCGGTGATCGCGCTACTCGTGCGAGAAGGAAAGATCTGACATGCGGCGTCATCGCCGGCGCCACCGCTACGAGCTCAACGCTGACGTGAACGTCGTGAGCCTGATCGACGTGATGTTGTTGCTGCTCGTCATCTTCATGATCACGGCGCCCATGATGCAGGGCGGGGTCGACATCAATTTGCCTTCGGCCGACTCACGGCCGCTCGAATCCAAGGACGGGCTTGGCATCACGGTGAACAGCCGCGGCGAGATTTACGTCGAGGACACCCGCTACAATCTCAAGGAGTTCAAGGTCGTCTTTCCGAGCATGAAGAACCGAACGCGCGCCGGTGTGTATCTCCGGGCAGATCGCAGCGTCGGGTATGGAATCGTCGCACAACTCCTGGCCATCATGAGCGCGCAGGGCGTCACCAACGTCGGGCTCGTCACCGAGCCGGAGGAGATCCGATAACCGTGACCGCGGTGGCGGCAGAACCGCGTCTCACAGGCGGCATCTTCGCTTCCGTGCTGCTGCACGGCGGGCTCGTTGCGGCGTTCCTTCTCTTGCGCCCCCCGCCGCCGTCGCCGTCACCGCCGCTCTACCAGGTGCATCTGCTGGCCGCGCCGCCCGGCGCGCCGGCCGTGGGCGTGGTGCAGGAGCAGCCACAGCCCGCGCCGGAGAAGCCGGTGCCTCCGACTCCGGCGAAAGCGACGCCGACCCGGCCGACACCCGCGCCACCGAAAGCCAAGGTCAAGCCGGCGCCGCAGGTGAAAGCGGCGACGCCGACTCCGACGCCCGTGAAAACGGCGGCGAAGCCCGATGCCCCGCAACCGGTAGCAGGCGGCGGCACGACCGGCGGCAAGGGCGCCGACGTCGCGAATGTCGACACACCGGGCATCGAGTTTCCATACCCGGGCTATACGAACAACATCGTCCGGCAACTGATCATCTATCTCGGCCGCGCCGCGTCACGGGACACGGCCGTGGTGCGATTCGTCATTCGTCGCGACGGCAGCGTCGATCCGGAGAGCATTCATCTCATTGCCGGCTCGAGCTACTCGTTCAGCCAGAAAGCGCTGGGCGCGGTGGAAGCCGCAGCGGACGCGAAAGTGTTCGGCGCGCTTCCCGCGGGCTTTCGCGAAGACATCCTTCCTGTGACGTTCCGATTCACCCCAATGCTCTTCCGATGACGCGTTTCACTCGCACAATGCTGGTTGCCGTGACGGCGGTCACCGCACTCACGCCGCGGCTTGCCTCCGCCCAGGATACGACGTTCAAGGGCATCACGCTCGTGGGCGCGTACGATCCGACGCGCGACAAGATCTCCGTCGTCGTTCTGCCGGTATCGGGCGCGTACGGCGATTCCGTGCGTGCGATCGTGCAGCGCGATCTCGACTACAGCGATCGCTTCAACGTGATCGCGATCGACAGCGCGGATCCGTCCGCGCTGCGAGGCACGGGAACGGCCGCTCGGCTCAACTACCAGTTGTTTGCGCGGCTCGGGGCAGCTGGCATCGTGCAGATCACGCCGGCGGGCGGGGGGACCGGGTTGCACGTGGCGCTGCACGACGTGGCTCGCTCGCAGGTGGTGAACATCGCCGACTTTCCTCTGCCGGCAGCCGGTCTCAATCGCGATTGGCGGATGGCCGTTCACCGCGCGTCGGACGAAATCACGCGATGGATGACAGGTCAGCGTGGGATCGCGGCGACGCGCATCGCGTATCTTCGCGGCCGCGCCTCGATGCGGATCATCGACAGCGATGGTGCCGACGAGATCACCGTACCAACGGACTCCAATCCGGTGTCGCCGGCCTGGAATCCCAGCGGCACGATGCTCGTCTACTCGACGTACGGCTCGGTCGGTTCACGGCTGGTGCTGATCGATCTGGCAAACGGTCGCTCCCGCACGCTCGCGGCGGCGCCGCGAAACTCCCAGTACATCACACCGGAGTTCACCCCCGATGGCAACTCGCTGCTGTTCGCGCGCTCCGGCGAGGAGGGCTCCGACATCTATTCCATCGGGCTCGCGGGGAACGAGGCGCCGCGACGGTTGACAGTGGGGCGCGGCGCGATCAATACGAATCCGACGCCGAGCCCCAATGGCCGGCGCATCGTCTACGTGAGCAACGTGTTAGGTAGACCCGAGTTGTATATTATGGACTCCGATGGAACCAACGCGGACGTTCTGACCAACTACGACTTCAGCGAGAACAACTACCGATCCGACCCCGACTGGTCGCCTGACGGACGTTTGATTGCTTACCAGGAGCGACTGGGCGGCCGATTCCAGATCCGTACGATTCGCGCGTCGGGCGGCACACCAAAGCAGTTGACGAGCGAAGGAGACAATGAGCAGCCGTCATGGGCGCCCGACGCCCGACACCTCGTCTTCACATCGACTCGCACGGGCGTGCGCCAGCTCTGGATCATGGACACGGAATCGTCGCGGGTGAGGCAGCTCACGAAGTCGCCGGGCGCACGGCTCGCCGCCTGGTCGGGGCGACTGACGGAGGGAGGGCAGTAAACAAGAACCTGTAATGTCCGTTCCTTAACGAAAGCATTCACCCACATACTCCGAGAGACCCGACATGAACCACGTTCGACGGATCGCAGGTCTGACGACGGCGATGCTGTCCGTTCTGATGGTCGATGCCTGTCACAAAAAGCCCGCGCCGGCACCGGCGCCCGCCATTCAGCCACCGAACGCGGACAGCGCGGCTCGCGCGCAAGAGGAAGCCGCGCGCCGGGCTGCGGCAGACGCGGCGCGCCGCCGAGCCGCGGACAGCGCCGCTGCCGCCGACGCCGCGGCCCGCGATGCCGCGGCCAAGGCAGCCGGACTCCGCACGACGTTGACGCAGCTGGTGCACTTCGAATTCGATCAGTCGGATCTCCGTGCGGAGGACCGAGCCATTCTCGACGCGAAAGTGCCCATCCTGCAGGCCAACTCGAACGTCACGATCCGGATCTCGGGTCACGCCGACGAGCGCGGCTCGGACGAATACAACCTCGCGCTCGGCCAACGCCGCGCCGCGGCGGTGAAGCAGTATCTGGTGCAGCATGGAATCGCCGATTCGCGAATCGAAACCGTGAGCTACGGAGAGGAGCGTCCGATCGCGCAGGGTTCGGACGAAGGCGCGTACGCGCAGAATCGCCGCGCCGAGTTCGAGATCACGGCGGGTCCGCAGACGCTCCGCGCACCATGATCTCCTGGCGGAACGTCGCCCTCGTTGCGCCGGTCGTGCTCGTGAGCACGACCGGCTGCCTCGCGTCCAAGGGCGACATCCGGCTGCTGCAGGACGAGCTGCGCGTCACTCGCACGCAGGTCGCCACGGGCGATTCAGCGATCCTGCGAGCGGATGCCGCTCGCCAGGCGCAGCTGGCGGCGCTCGCCGGGACGCTCAATGGCGTGAACGATTCTTTGCGCGTGCTCACGTCCCGGTTCGCGATGTTCCAGGCGAACTCGATCGGCGAGTTCGACGTGATGGGCAAGCAGATCGTGCAGCTCCAGGCGCTGTTGGGCCAAACGACGCGCAACATGCAGGAGGCACGCGCACAGCTCGAGGCGCTGCGCGAGCAGGGAAGTGCTCCGGTGTCGGTGCCCAACCCGGCCCCCGGCGCGGCCGTGACCGACACAACGCAGCGTGGAGCGGCTGCCGGGCCTGGCCCGGCGACTCTGTTCACGACGGCCATCGAAGCGTTCCGAAATGGCAGCTATCGAACGGCGCGATCCGGGTTTGAGGAGCTCGTCCGTACCTACCCGGATTATGAGCAGACTCCGCGCGCGCAGGTGTACATTGGAGACAGCTACAAGAACGAAGGGAACACCCCCGCCGCCGACTCGGTATACCAGCTCGTCTCGACGAAGTACCCAAAGAGCGCGGACGCGGCGACGGCGCTGTACAAGCACGGGCTCATACTCTGGGACGCGAACAAGCGCGACGAGGCGCGGATCGTCTTCAACCGCCTCATCCGCGATTTCCCAAAGTCGGACGAGGCCGAACTTGCCAAAGGCAAGCTGAATCCACGGGAGTGAGGTCTCAGCAGGGATGCCGATTCCGAGGTCACCGACGGGCGAGATGCCGTTCCTCGACCATCTCGAGGAGCTGCGCTGGCGAATCATCTATTCGTTGGCGGCCGTCTTCGTCTGCGTCGGAGTCGGTTTCTTCCTGTCGGTTCGCTACGACGTGGTCGGACTCCTCGCCAAGCCGATCCTCCCGCTGATTCCCGAGCACAAGCTCGTCTTCCTGCATCCCAGCGCGGGCTTCACGGTCATCCTGAACGCGGCGATGTCGTTCGGGCTCGTGCTCGCATCGCCCGTCATCATCTACCAGATCTGGGCCTTCCTCGCGCCCGCGCTCCACAAGCATGAGCGGCGGATCGGGCTGGGCGTGTTGTTCAGCGGAGTCTTCCTGTTCATCTCGGGTGCCGCACTGGCGTATTTCGTCGTCGTTCCGCTCGCGCTGCCCTGGCTGTTCGGCTTCGCCGGCCCGTCGCTCGTCCCGCTGATCACCGCGGAAGACTATTTCAGCTTCATCTTCGCGATGGTGCTCACGTTCGGCGTCAGCTTCGAGCTGCCGATCGTGATTCTCGCGCTCGCCGCGCTCGGCATCGTGACGCCGACGTTTCTGTCGAAGTATCGCCGACATGCGGTCGTGCTGATCATCATCATTGGCGCGTTCCTCACGCCCGGCGATCTGGTCTGGACGACGATCGCGCTCTCGGTTCCACTGTACATGCTGTACGAGCTGAGCGTCTTCGCGGCGCGTCTGATCTATCGCCGGAGAGAGAAGCGCAGCGCCTCGCTCGAGCCGGCACACGAGTCTGGAGCGACGGCGTGAGGCGTCCGTGGCTCGGGTTGTTGCTGGTGCTCCTTGTTGCGCCGTCGGGGTTCGCACAGATCATCCCGCGGCTTCCGGGGGCGCGCGGCGTCAGTCCCCAGCCCGTCCGCCGCGACACCGTTCGCGATTCGACGAAGATCGTGAAATGGCCCGCGCCGGACTCGATCGCGCAGCGACTGTTGAACAAGCCCGGGTACACGATCACGCGCTACCAGGGCGACACCGCGTACTTCAACGCGCTGACCCACGCGCTCGACCTGCTCGCCGCCGGTAAAAAGCGACTCGCTGTGGTCGACCGTGACTCCCAGGTCGTCGTGAGTGACAGCGGCATCTACTACACGGAGGCCAACCGCAAGGCGATCACCGGCGGCCACTACGTGCTCACGCCGCCGCCCAGCAGCGGACAGGCCGACATCATCGGTGTCGGTCGCGTGGACTACAACCTCGCGGGGCGATCGGTGCGCGTGTCGAATGCGCGGCTGCCGGTGAACAACGGAGAGATGTGGTACATGGACGTTGCGCTCGCCGAGGTCGTGCAGGACAGCGCGAACGGCAAGGCGTCGCCCACGGTGTACGTGCCGCGTCCAGGATCGCTCACGAGCTGCAACGACAGCGTGCCCGACTACCGCTTCGTGTTCACCGAGGCGAAGCGAACGTCGGGCAACACGATTGTCGCGCGGGACGTCCTGCTGTACATCAGGGACATTCCGGTGATGTGGTTCCCGTTCATCTTCAGCGACGCGCGGAGCGGGCGTCACAGCGGGATACTTCCTCCGCAGTTCGGATTGGGCGACGTGGTGCGCAACAGTCCGACATACCGGCGCAACGTCGAGCACGTGGGCTACTACTGGGCGCTGAGCGACTACTTCGACGTCGCGACGTGGCTCGACTGGCGCAGCTCGGCCGGCGCCACCGAGGGCGACCCCGGATGGCTCCGCCTCAACTCGGACTTCAACTACAAGTGGCTGAACCGATTCATGGGCGGGCGCGTCGGGCTATCGCACACGTCGCAGCGTGACGGCCACACCAACACGGCGTTCAGCTGGAGCCACCAGCAGGAATTCTCGCGCAACAGCCGGCTGAACACGAACGTCAACTACGTCACGAGCACCACGCTGCAGCGGCAGAACACCTTCAATCCGTACACGGCGCTCGCGACCATCGCGTCACAGATCTCGTATCAAACCAAGCTCGGTCCATCGTCGCTCACCGTCGGTGCCACGCGCACGCAATACCCCGGGCGCCAGCAGGTCGACCAGAGCCTGCCGACGATCAGCCTCACGTCGACGCCGATCACCCTCTTCGGAAAGGCATTCAGCTGGACGCCGAGCTTCAGTTATTCGCGCCGCGACGTGCTGCACATGGACCAACCCGGGCTCGGCGCCTACGTGTACAGCACCAACCCGGCGACCGGACGGCGCGACAGCTCGCTCGCCAAGAACCGCGGCTCGTCGAATACATCGATCGATCTCGGAATGCCCCTGCAGATCTTCGGCTGGGATTTCCGGAACACGGTGCGTGTGGTCCAGCAGCGGCAGGATTTCCCGCAGCAGTTCCCGATCTACGACCTGCACACCGGCGCGGTTACCGAAACGCGGATCTACGCCGCTACGTACCAGACGGCGATCGACTGGAATCCCGATTTCACACTGCCGCCGATCGCGCGGAACAAGTTCAACCTGTCGCCGAGCTTCAGCCTGCAGAACGTCGACCCCGGTCCGTTCTGGGTTGCTTCGGAGCGGACGAACGGCCGCTACGTGCACCAGGGCAAGCGCATCGCGCTCGGCCTCTCGGCGTCGCCCACGCTGTTCGGCTTGTTCCCTGGATTCGGGCCGTTCTCGCGCATCCGGCATTCCATCACGCCTTCGCTGACGTACTCCTGGGCGCCGAAGAGCAACGTGAGCGACGAGTACCTGGCGGCGCTCGGACGCACGCGGGCCGGTTCGTTCACCAACCTGGCGCAGAACAATGTCAGCTTCGGTCTCAATCAGCTCTTCCAGGCAAAGATCCGCTCGAAGAACGATACGAATCCCGATAACACCCAGAAGATCGACCTGCTGGCGATCAACTTCACGCCAATCAGCTACGACTTCGAGCGCGCGAAGGGCCACAAGCCGACGGCCGGACTGACGACGGACACGTGGGGCTACTCGCTGCGATCGGATTTGCTTCCCGGCTTCGACTTCTCCAGCCAGTACTCGCTGTTCCTCGGGAGCACGCTGAGCGACACGGCCGAGTTCAAGCCCTATCTCACCAACGTGTCCGCATCGCTTCGGTTCAGCCGCGATCAGAATCCGCTCGTCGTGTTCGCGAAACTGTTCGGCAAGGCGGTGCCCGAGCAGACACCCGGCGCCGACCAGGTGCGCCGCGCCCCCGATTTGGCCCAACAGCAGGCGATCGCGGCGCAGCCTGTTGCCGGCAGCGCGCGCGGTGGCGATCGCTTCATCGTTCCGCCCACGCAGGGCTGGGCAGCGTCATTCAGCTTCACGCGCTCGAGCCCGCGCCCGCCGAAGCCGGGAAGCAACGTCATCGACTTCGATCCGCGCACCCGGTGCGCCGAGATTGCCGGGAACAACCCACTGCTCCTGGACGCGTGCCTCGCCGCGCAGCGCGCGCAGCCAACGATCGACACGCCGGTGGGCTCGGCGACGGCGGGCGGTCCGGCGTACCGCATCCCGGCGACGACGTCGATCAACTCCGATGTGAGCTTCAGCCTCACGCCCAAGTGGGCCGCTCACTGGACGACGACGTACGATCTGGAGCGGCACGAGTTCGCGAGCCACATCGTGCAGCTGCAGCGCGACCTGCACGACTGGCGCGCGATCTTCGGCTTCACGCAGTCGCCGAACGGAAATTTCGCGTTCAACTTCACGATCGCGCTCAAGGCCGAGCCGGATCTCAAGTTCGACTACAACCGGACGACGGTGCGACAGGGCTCGTTCTGATCAGCAGCGCGGGGTTCGGCTTCACTGTCCCGCCCACGGTTGAGCGGAACCACAACGGCAACTGCTTTGGACGCGGATCTGACGGATTTGACTGATCGAACGTCAGCGCAGAGGCCTCGCCACGGTACGAACGAGCCCGGACGAACTTTTCTTTGAGACGGCCGCTCGGGCCGGCTTCTCTCCGAGTGGCCGCCTGAGCGGCCGTGCCAATCAAAGCCCCTTCACGGCGCGTTGTGAGACGTCAGCGTCGCGCCACTTGGTTCGATTCGTTCAATTCGTCAGATCCGCGTCCCAATCGTTCCAACTCCACAAGCCGCACCGAGCCCTCCCGCACCGACACGCTCTCGCAAAGGCCTGATGCGGCGCATCGAGCCGATTCGATCTCGAATTTGGTCAGCACCGTTCTCAGAATTGGTCAGGCCGTTGTCCACCGATTTGGACGGCGTTCGTCGACGCCCAGACGACAAGGTTCGGTCGTTCAATCGCTTACGCGATTCGCGCGCGCGGCTCGGCCTGTGCCTTGTCGCTCGGCGCAACCCCACCCGGAGCACGTATGCGTTTCGCCCGATTGGTCTTCGCCGCGCTGCTGCCGCTTGCAGCGGCGTGCGAAGACATCGTCGGCCCCCCCGCTGACCCCGACGCGCCGGCCAATCTCACCTATCAGTTGATTCCGAGCGGCGATCCCGCGGCGCCGCTCGCGGTGCTGCTCAGCTGGGACGTTCCGCGCAGCGGCCGGGCGACGGCGTTCAACGTCTACGGCCGAACGGGGCCTGGAGGCGCGTGGCAACTTCGCGCGACGACGACGTCGCCGACGTTCCACGATGCGGGCGTGCCCGATCTCGACTATTACGTGGCGTCGCGCGACGACAATGGGGGCGAGCTTGGCCAGTCGAACGTCGTGTCGATCGATCTGCACACGACGGTTCCCGTCCCACTGGGGCTTCGAACGATTTCGCTCAACACGGCGATCCAACTCGTCTGGAGCAGCAACGCGGTCGACGCGTTGCACGGCGCGTTCGATCACTATCGCGTCTATTCGACGACCTACGACGGCGCGCGCGGGTTGTGCACGGCCAATTGGGTGCTCGAGGGAACCACCGCTTCAGACGGATTCCTCACGGGGAATCTGGTGAACGGCGTGTCGCGGTGCTTTGCGGTGAGTACGGTGACCCGCGACGGTCACGAAAGCCCCTGGAGCGATGCCCGCCTCGATACGCCCCGCTTCGACGCGCGGAACGCGCTCGTCTACTCGAGCACGGCGCGAAGCGACAGCGCGGGCTTCCTGTTCCTCGACGAGACATCGCACGCACTGGGTGTCGTGGCAGCCGCGTCGCGCACCGATCTGGACTTCACCGTCGAGCGGCACAGCGACGGGTCGCTGTGGATCGCGCCGGCACGGAGCGGTTCGACGGTGGCGATGTACTCGACGCAGCCAATCGTCGAGCTGACGTCGATCGATCGCGCGCCATCGACGGGTTTTGGCTCCGTTGCGCTCGCGGCCCGGTCCGGGTACGGCTACGTGTTCAAGCTTCAGAAAGCCGATGGCATCCACTTCGCGGCGATTAGAGTCGCGTTCATGACGACAGACTACGTCGTGTTCGACTGGTCCTACCAGAGCGCGATCGGCAATCCGGAGCTGTCGCGCGCGCCACTCGACCAAGCGCGCGCGGATTGAACAGTGTGATCACTTGAATTGTCGGCGGGCCGAGCCGACATTCCCGATCATGATCGAAGAGGTCGTGATCGACGGAAATTCATTGACGCTCGAGCAGGTCGCCGCGGTAGCGCGCGACCGGGTTGGCGTTTCCATCGCGCCGTCGGCGCGCGAGCGGGCTCGCCTGGCGCGAGGGGTGGTCGACCACCTGGTCGCGTCTGGCGCCGTCGTCTACGGGGTCACGACCGGGTTCGGGAAGCTGTCCGAGGTCGCGATCCCGCCCGATCGCCTCGCCGAACTGCAGGTGAATCTGGTGCGGAGTCACTCGGCGGGCGTGGGCGAGCAGCTGCCGGAGCGCGAGGTACGCGCGATGATGCTCCTCCGCGCCAATGTCATCAGCAAGGGCTACTCGGGCGCGCGAATCGAGCTCGCGGCGCTTCTAGTGGACATGCTCAACGCCGGACTGTGCCCGCCGATTCCGGAGCAGGGAAGCGTGGGCGCGAGCGGCGACCTCGCACCGCTCGCGCACCTGGCGATGTCACTCATCGGCGAAGGCACGCTGCGCTGCGGAGCGGCGGAGGGACCGGCGCGCGACATGCTTCGCGGCGCCGGGCTCGAGCCGATGACGCTGGGTACCAAGGAAGGGCTGACGCTCATCAACGGTACCCAGGCGCACACGGCCATCGGCGCCCTCGCGCTCATGGATGCTCACGCGCTGTGGCGAGCCGCGCACGTCGCCGGCGCCATGTCGCTCGAGGCGCTGCTCGGCACGCCGGTGGCATTCGACGAGCGGATTCAGACGGTGCGGGGACAGCTCGGGCAGGCAGCGTCGGCGGCGGTGTTGCGCGATCTCCTGTCCGGAAGCGAGATCCGCGAGTCGCACCGCCACGGCGATCCGCGCGTGCAGGATGCATACGCGCTGCGCTGCATGCCCCAGGTGCACGGGCCCGTGCTCGACGCCATCGATTTCGCAGCGGGCGTGATCGGGCGTGAGCTCAATGCCGGGACGGACAATCCGCTCGTGTTCGAGAATGGTGAACTGCTCAGCGGTGGGAACTTCCACGGCCAGTCTGTCGCCATGGCGCTCGACTTCCTCGCCATCGCGCTCACCAACCTCGCCACGATTTCGGAGCGCCGCATCGACCGGCTGGTGAACCCAGATCTCAACCAGGGGTTGCCGGCGTTTCTGACGCGCGACGCGGGTGTGAGCTCGGGATTCATGATGGCGCAGGTGACCGCGGCATCCATCGCCAGCGAGTGCAAGGTGCTGTCGCACCCGGCGAGCGTGGACACGATTCCCACTGGCGGCAACAAGGAGGACGTCGTTCCAATGGCGATGGCTGCGGCCTGGAAGCTGCGGCGAGTCGTGCGGAACGTGCGGTATGTGCTCGCGATCGAGCTGATGTGCGCCGCGCAGGGCATCGACTATCGGGCGCCGCTCAAGCCGGGACGCGGCGTCGCGCGCGCGCACGCCGCGATTCGCGCCCTCGTCCCGGCGCTCGAGCGCGATCGTTCGTTGTCGGGTGACATCGAACGGCTGGCGCGTGCGATCTCGAGCGACGAGATCTCGTCTCCGGCGATGGTGAGTTGACATGGCTTCGACGATGACAGAATCGACGCGCACGGCGCACGGTCCGCGCACGGTGCGAGCCCCTCGCGGAACGACGATCTCCTGCAAGGGCTGGCAGCAGGAGGCGGCGCTGCGCATGCTGATGAACAATCTCGATCCCGAGGTCGCCGAGCGGCCCGACGATCTGGTCGTGTACGGCGGCACCGGTCGCGCGGCGCGAAGCTGGGAGGCGTTCGATGCGATCGTCGACACGCTGCGCCGCCTCGAGAACGACGAGACGTTGCTCATTCAGAGCGGCAAGCCGGTCGGCGTGTTCCGCACACATGCCTCCGCGCCGCGCGTGCTGATTGCGAACAGCAACCTGGTGGGCCGCTGGGCGAACTGGGAGTATTTCCGCGAGCTCGAGCGGGCTGGACTCATCATGTACGGCCAGATGACCGCCGGTTCGTGGATCTACATCGGATCGCAGGGCATTCTGCAGGGGACGTTCGAGACCTTCGGTGCCGTGGCGCGGACGCACTTCAATGGCACGCTCGCCGGTCGCTTCGTACTGACCGCGGGCCTCGGCGGGATGGGGGGCGCGCAGCCGCTGGCGGCGACCATGAACGACGGCGCCATTCTCGCCGTGGAAGTGGACGAGGCGCGGGTCGGCAAGCGGCTCGAGACGGGCTACTGCGATCGCAAGACGCACGATCTCGACGAAGCATTGCGCTGGATCGGTGAGGCGACGGCTGCCAAACGCGCGCTATCGGTGGCACTCGTCGGAAACGCCGCCGACGTGCTGCCGGAGCTCGTGCGCCGCGGCGTCACGCCGGACGTGCTCACCGACCAGACGAGCGCGCACGACACGTTGAACGGGTACGTGCCGCGCGGCATGGTCCTGACTGACGCACTGGCGCTCCGTGCCGCCGATTCGCGCGAGTACGTTCACCAGGCGAACGCCTCGATCGTCGAGCACGTCGGGGCGATGCTCACGATGCAGAAGCGTGGCGCGATCTCGTTCGACTACGGCAACAACATCCGGACGGTGGCGCTCGACAACGGCGTCCGAAATGCCTTCGACATTCCCGGGTTCGTGCCCGAGTACGTCCGGCCACTCTTCTGCGAAGGCAAGGGGCCATTCCGCTGGGTCGCGCTCTCCGGCGACTCCCGCGACCTGGCGCGAACCGACGAGCTGGTGCTCGATCTCTTCCCGCGCGACGAGCATTTGCGCCGCTGGATCACGATGGCGCGGGAGCGCGTGCACTTTCAGGGATTGCCGGCGCGCATTTGCTGGCTGGGGCAGGGCGAGCGCGCTGCCTTCGGCGTGGCGCTCAACGACCTCGTGGCGAGCGGTGAAATCTCGGCGCCGATCGTGATCGGGCGCGACCATCTCGACACGGGAAGCGTGGCGTCGCCCTTCCGGGAAACCGAAGCCATGCGCGACGGCAGCGATGCCATCGCCGACTGGCCGATTCTGAACGCGTTGCTGAACACGGCGAGCGGCGCCTCCTGGGTCTCCTTCCATCACGGCGGCGGCGTGGGCATCGGCAACTCGCTGCACGCGGGGCAGGTCATCGTCGCCGACGGCACACCGGAGATGCGAGTCCGTCTCGAGCGCGTCCTGACGAACGATCCCGGTATCGGCGTCGCCCGTCATGCGGACGCCGGATACGAGACCGCGCTGCGCACGGCGCGCGAGAACGCCATCAAGCTGCCGATGCTCGACCCGACTGCCGGCGGAGAATGAACGTGCCCGACACGCGTCGCTGATCCGCCGCACGCACTGCCGCCGACGAGCCGGCCGCTCCAGTGTTATCGTCCCGATTCAAACCGTGGCACGTCGCGCTTTTCCTCGGCAAGTATGCGTGGCTCACGGCGCGGCGGCGCCCCGTGCTCGTGCACTTCGAGGTCACGCTGCGCTGCAACGCCCGCTGCGGGTTTTGCGACTACTGGAAGACCGATCCATCTGCCCGCGACGCCGAGCTCTCGAGCTACGCAGACGCTGCGCGGTACTTCAACCCGATGCTCGTCACGTTCACCGGCGGCGAGCCGACGATGCGCCGTGATCTCGAGGATCTCGTCGCCCAGGTCGATCGCGCCATCTCGCTCAAGTACGTCACGCTGATCACGCACGGCGCGATGCTCACCGTCGATCGCGCGCGGTCATTGTGGGACGCCGGCATCAACCAGTTCAACATCTCGCTCGACTACCTCGACGAGCGGCACGACCGCGCTCGTGGCATTCCGGGGCTCACGACCAAAATTCTGGCCACCGTGCCGGCGATGCGCGCGAGCGGGATCGACAACGTGCGCTTCAACACGGTGATCAAGAACGACAATCTGGACCAGATCGTAACGGTCGCAGAAACCGCGAGGAGGATCGGCGCGGGCGTGAACTTCAGCGTCTACACCGATGCCAAGAACGGCAATCGTGACTTCCTGATCGGGCACGGCCAGGCCGATGCGGTGGACGCCGTCGTCCGTCGCCTGCTGGAATTCAAGCGCCGGCATCGTGGCGTGATCACCAATTCCGATTACTATCTCGAGCAGATTCCGCGCTATCTGCGCGGCGAAATGCGCGAGCCTTGCAGGTCGGGGATTCGCACGATTCACATTGACCCGAGCGGATACGTGAAGCGCTGTCCAGACTTCCCGACGGACTTCCACTGGCGCGAGTTCGAGCAGTATCGACCGATCGACTGCAACGCGTGCTACTACGCGTGCCGGGGCGAAGCCCAGGCGCCCCTGCGTTTGTCCCGCGTTCGAGATGTGATGGCATGACATCGGCGGACGACGAAGTCCTTGCCGCGGGCGGCGATGAATCCCTCATCTTCGCGAACGCCGCGCAGGTCGTGACGTGCGCCGGCCCGCCGCGGGCCCGCCGCGGTAGCGAGATGGCCGATGCCGCGGCGCGGCACGGCGTGGCCGTCGCCGTGATGGGCGGCCTCGTCGCCGCCGTGGCGCCGATTGCCGAGCTTCGTGGCGCCTACGGCGGCGCGCGGGAGATCGACTGCGGCGGCGGTGTGCTCATGCCCGGACTCGTCGACTCGCACACCCATGGCGTATTCGGCCGCGCGCGGTCCGACGAGCAGGAGCTTCGCGCAGCGGGGCTGGATTACATGGAGATCGCGCGTCGCGGCGGCGGAATTCACGCCTCCGTCCGCGACCTGCGGGCCACGGACGAGGAGACTCTGTTCACGCTCGCCCGCGCGCGGCTTGCACGGCTCGCCGCCTTTGGGACGACCACCATCGAGGTCAAATCCGGCTACGGTCTTTCGCTCGACGACGAGCTCAAGATGCTGCGCGTGATCGACCGGCTCCGACGCGACCTTCCAACGCGCATCGTGCCGACCTTCCTCGGCGCGCACGAGATCCCGCTGGAGTATCGCACCTCGGCAATGACGCGGCGCGCGTATGTCGAGACCGTCGTGAACGACATGATCCCGATCGTGGCGAAGAACGGGCTGGCTCGCTTCGCTGACGTGTTTTGTGAGACCGGCGTGTACACGGTCGACGAGACCCGCACCATTCTCTCGGCAGCCCGTCGCGCGGGCCTGCTGCTCAAGCTGCACGCGGACGAGCTCACGTCGTCGGGCGGCGCGGAGCTCGCGGCGTCGCTGGCGGCGACGTCCGCTGACCACCTCGGCGCGGTTTCCGAGGCAGGGATCGAGGCGCTCGCACGGAGCTCCACCGTGGCGACGCTGCTTCCGGGCACCATGCTTTTCCTCGGGAAATCGACGCGGGCGCCCGCCAGGCAGCTGATCGAGAGCGGTGTGCCCGTCGCTTTGGCGACCGACTTCAACCCGGGCACGTCCCCCACACCCAATCTCCCGCTGATCCTGACACTCGGCGTGAGCCAGCTCCACATGAGCGCGTCGGAAACAGTGATCGCCGCCACTGTAAACGGAGCGGCGGCGCTGGGTCTTGCCGACCACGTTGGCCAGATCGCTCCGGGGTTCGCGGCCGATCTGGCACTGTTTGACGTTCGGGACCTTCGAGACGTCCCATACTGGTACGGCGACAATCGCTGCGTGGCCACGTTCGTTGGCGGCAAACCTTGTCACTCGAGTGACTTAGGCCTATGTTGAGCCTCCAAACTCCCGCGGTCGGGCGTGACCGATTCTCTCCGCTCGAACCCACCCAATGCTGATGTCCCAGGTCGCAAGGCTGAAGAAGCAGGCCGCTGACTTCGAGCTCAAACGACAGTTCGACAAAGCGATCGCAGTCTACGTCAAGCTGCTCGAATCGTTCGATCAGCATTCCGCTGAACTCGACGTAGCGCTGTTCAACCGCGTCGGCGACCTGATGCTCCGCCAGGGGAACGTGGCCGACGCCGTCGACTACTACGAGCGCGCGGTCGATCAGTACGCGGACACCGGCTTCTTCAACAACGCGATTGCGCTCTGCAACAAGATTCTCCGCTACTCCCCGGGGCGGGCGTCTGTCTACTACAAGCTTGGCCGGATCAGCGCGAAGAAGGGGTTCACGAACGAGGCGCGCACGAATTTCCTCGAGTATGCCGACCGCATGCAGAAGGCCGGCAACGTGGACGAGGCGTTTCGCGCGCTGACTGAATTCGCCGACCTCTGTCCCGATCAGGAGGAGATCCGCCTCATGCTCGCCGAACAGCTCACGAGGGCTGGGCGCGGCGACGAGGCGATCGAGCAGTATCAGGTCCTGTACGAGCGCTGCGATCGGCAGGGGCGACGGGATGACGCCCGGCACGTGCTCGAGCGCATGCGCGCGATCGACTCGAGCGTCGAGCCGCGCAAGGTCAGACACGAGGAGGAGGACACGGACTCGGGGCTGATCTTCCTCGATCTCGACGACGGCGCCCCGTCAGCGGCGCCGCCTGCGCCACGTGCCACGACCAGCCATCGGCCGGCGGCCCCGCCGCGCCAGTTCGCGCCGCCGCCACGCATCGTGCCGGCACCCGAGCCGGAGCGTCGGCCGGAACCGAAGCCGGAACAGGAACTGGAACCGCTCGACGATGCGTTGCAGGAGGCGCTGGAAGGCATTACGCGCATCGGCGACGACGTCGAGCCCCTCGAGATCATTTCGTCAGATTCGCTACTCGGCCTCGAGCCTACTGGCCTAGCCGACGAGTCGACGATGCTCGGCGGATTCGATGGGGCCGGCGCAGCCACCGTCGATGCGACCGATGCCTACGCCGTATCGGACTCGCCGGACCAGGGAAGCGCTCAACCATCATTTGAGGATGAAGTCCCGCTCGACGGGCTGCCTTTCGTCACCGTCGAATCGGAATCGGCCCTCGGCGCCGACCTCGACGAGGATCTGCTCGACGACGAACCCATCGTCGTGCCCACGCCTTCAGTGGCGCGCCGCGCGACGGTCGAGGCGGCGCACTCCGTGGAACTGTTGCGCGCGCGCGTCGAAGAGTCGCCGAACGATTGGCGTCTCCATCGCGACCTCGCCGAAGTGATGCTCGAAGCAGGTGAACGGAGCGAGGGAATTCGCGAGCTCGAGTCCGCGATGTCGGGCGCCGAGCGATCGGGCGATCTCGACCTGGCCGCCTCGATCGCCGAGGAGATCGCGCGCCTCGAGCCCGACGTCGTCAAGCATCACCAAAAGCGCGTCGAGTACGCGTTCCGCACGAACGATCGCGCGCGGCTCATCGAAGCCTACGTTGCCCTCGCCGACGTGCTGTTCCGTTCGGACCAGGCGGACAAGGCGCGCACGATTTATCAGCGCGTGCTCGACCTTGCGCCGGACGAGCCACGGGCGCGCGCCGGTCTGGATGCGCTGACACGCGGAAGCGGCGAAGTGGACGCGTTCCCGACCACGACGCCGACGGTGGACCATGCTCCGGTCCTCAGCGAGCCGCGCGAGAAGCCGACGGCGCCGAAGGCCTCCTGGGGAGCAAGTCGTGGGTCCGCGCCGACAAACGGGTTCGTCGACCTGGGAGCATGGCTGCGCGAGACGGAGGCGCCGCGCGACACGCGCATGGTCGTCCCCGAGGAGGAGCCCACCGGCGACGAAGAAGCCGACTTCGCCGACATGCTGCGCAAGTTCAAGCAAGGAATCGCGGAGAACGTGGCCGTCGAGGACTACCAAAGCCACTACGACCTGGCGATCGCCTTCAAGGAGATGGGACTCGTCGACGAAGCGATCGCCGAGTTCCAGAAGGCACTCGGCAGCCCGACGAATCGCCTGCCGACGTATGAGGCGCTCGGCCAGTGCTTCCTCGAAAAGGGCCAGTTCAAGCTCGCGTCATCGATTCTGAGCCGCGGGCTGCACGAGAACGCCAGCGAGGACCAGTTGGTCGGTATCTTATATTGGCTCGGGCGCGCCGCCGAGTTGCAGAACAATCCGGCCGAGGCGCTTGGCTACTACCAACGGGTTTTCGTGCTCGACATCCAATTCCGAGACATCACCGATCGAATGAGCGCAGTGGAACGGGCGTGGCAATGAAAGGCGCGGTCGTCCGCGCCCGGACTCCGGCCTCGCGGGCGCTGCGGGAAATTCAGGCTCCGGTACGCGACCGCCTCGACGCCGTGGTCGCGGAAATGCACGACATCGTCACCGACAACCTTCCCATCATTCGGGAAGTGAGCGCGCATCTGCTGCAGATGCGGGGCAAGATGTTTCGGCCCACGCTGGCGCTCCTCGCCGGCGCCGCCGCCGATACACCGGAGCCCAGAGCCGTGGTGCTGGGAGCGGTCGTGGAGTTGATGCATCTCGCGACGCTGGTGCACGATGACTCGGTCGACCACTCCGTGCTCCGTCGCGGGCTGCCGACCGTGAACGCCCTGTTCAGCCACCAGGTCTCGGTGATCATGGGCGATTTCCTATACTCGCGCGCGCTCACGGCCCTGGTTCGACTCGGCGATCTCGAGATCCTGCGCATCGTCACGAACGTCGCGAACGAGCTGACGATCGGCGAGATGCGGCAACTCGGCGCGGTGGACGCGCTCGCCTTTTCCGAGGACGAGTACCTGCACCTCATTCGCGCGAAAACGGCTTCGCTCATCGCGGGAGCATGTGAATCCGGCGCGTTGTGCGGCGCGGCGGAGTTTCGCCGGCCGCTCGCGGAATACGGCGACCGGCTGGGAATGGCCTTCCAGATCGCCGACGACATGCTGGATTACGCCGGTGATCAGGCCGTCACGGGGAAACCCGGCGGACTGGACCTGCGGGAGCATAAAGTGACGCTGCCGCTGATCGCCGCGTTGCCACGAATGTCGGCCGGCGCGCGCCGGCGGATCGACGAGCTGTTTGCGGCCGAGGCGCCGTCTGACGAGCTGATCGCTGACGCGATCGGAATCGTGACCGAATGCGGCGGGATCGACTACGCCCGTCAGCGCGGCGAACAGTTCGCCGATGACGCCGAACGGGCATTGCGCGTCCTTCCGGCGAGTCCTGTCCGGTCGGCCCTGACGGACGCCATCGCCTACGTCATGGATCGGCAATCCTGATATGGCCCGACGCGGATCATCAATGGCGCCACGCGGATCATCCAAGCATCGTCCGGGGTTTCATGCCATAGTGCTGGCGCTCGGATTCATTGCGGGCGGCGCGATGCAGCAGGCCGCACGGATTTTATTCCCGGCTGGCGCCGCTAAAGAGTTCTTAACGGCCGGGGTTACGGCATCGGTTGGCCCATTGCCTATCGATCTGGTTATAATGAGGTTTGCGCTAGGGCCCGTGGCGATCGATGTTTCACTACTGAGCCTCGTCGGCGTGCTCGTCGCCTACCTCATCGCTCGATCGCTCTTCTAGGAGAAGGTATGAATTTCGGCAATCTGGGTTTCACCGAACTGCTGATGATTCTGGTCATCGTTCTGGTGTTGTTTGGCGCCAGACGAGTGCCGGAAATCGGCGCGTCGATCGGCAAGGGCATCCGCGAGTTCAAGAAGAACATCAGCGAAGCCGACCGCGAGATTCGCGAGCCGATTCGCGAGTCGCTGCGCGAGGCGCGCTCCGCCGAGCCGCTGGGCTCTGGCGAAACGGCGAGCGCTCGCCGCGCCGAGGAAGAGGCGGTGCGCCCGGAGCCAAAGCGATTGATGTAGCTCGATCGCTCGATACGCGGCGGCGAGTTCGCCGCGCGCAGACGGCAAAGGGCGGCCCGCTGGGCCGCCCTTGTGCATTGTAACCAGCGCGGCCATCGCCGGCCGCGCTTTTGCGCCCTTGTCTAGGCCTGCTGCCGGCGCAATGCCGCGTTGATCTCCTTGCGTCGGTCGACGACTTTAGCCGCTTTGCGGAGATCCTGCAGGAACATCTGCACGCGCTGTTCGCGCAGCTGCTGCATGCGCGCGGTCTTCTGCGCCTCCTTCTGCGCCGCCCACGCCGAGCTGTCCGCCACGACGCGCTTGTCGACGCGCAGAACGTCAGCCGCGCTGCTGGTCCGCACGGGCTGGCTCACCGCACCCACCGGAAGCGCGAATGCAGCGCCAATGGCTTCCGTGAACTGCCCCAGAGTCGGGACCGACGAGCCACGCGCGAACATCGGCGCCTGCTCGACTTTCTTGCCTGCCTGCTGCGCGGCAGCCTCCAGGCTGCTCGTCGCGGCGGCTGCGGCCAGCTTTTGCGCCTCGGGCATCACCTTGTCGACCGCCTTGGCCTGCGCCACGCGCGCTCGAACCTGATCCTGTACGTTCTCGAACGTGGCGTCGCCGCCGGTGTGCAGCGAGTCGAGGCGCGCGAGGTAGTAGCCGTTCTCGTCGTCGAACATCTCACTCGTCTCACCCGGTCTCGCGCCGCCAAACGCCCATGCGCTCACACTTGGAACGACCTGGCCATTGTACGTCGCTGGAGCGTTCTCGAACGCTTCAACGTGACCGATCTTGAGGCCGAGCCGCTTGGCCGCGCTATCGAGCTTGCTGCCGTCTTCACTCGACGCTGCAATGCGCGAAAGCGTGTCCGCCAGCTGGTCGACGCGCGTCGTCGCGCTGTCGCTGGCCTGGATCGGGATCAGGATGTGATGCAGGGACAGCGTGTCGCCCTTGCGGCTATCGAGCCGTATGATGTGAAAGCCGAACGGCGACAACACAGGCTGAGAGATCTCGCCCGGTTTGAGTGCGTCCGCCGCCTTGGAGAACTCCGGCACATACCGGGTCTTCGGAGCCGGGCCCAGATCTCCACCCTTGGCGCCCGAGACGCTGTCCGTGGATTCGCGCTTTGCCGCGTCATCGAACTTCTCGGCGCCCTTGACGATCGAGTCGCGCAGCGCCTGCGTGCGCGCGCGCGCGGCGGCGGTATCGGCCGCCGTCACGACCCGCGGAATGATCGCGACGGAGAGTACGGCTCTACCGACGCTCTGGAATTCATCCTTGTGGTTGTCGAAATAGGCGCGCGCCTCGGCGTCGCTCACAGCCTTGGTCGCGGCGGCGTCCACCGTCGGCGTGAAGCTGACGAAGCTCACCTGCGCGCTGTCGTGCTGGTCACGCCAGGCGCGCCATAGCTCGGCGTCCGTTACGTAGACGCCCGACGAGACCTGATCGAGCAGCTTTTCGCGCGGGATCTCGGACCGGTAGTAGGATTCGAGCTGCAGCAACAGGCCGCCCTGGCGGGCCTGCGGGCTGGCGAGCAGGCGCTGATATTTTTCCGGATCGAACCTGCCATCGGTCTGGAGCTCGGGCGCCGCGGTGATCCAGGACGGCGGCGCATACCGCGCGAACTCGCGGACCTCATCGTCGGTCACGACGATGCCGCGCCGGCGGTACTGGTCGGCGAGCAGGACCTCGGCAACCATCTGGTCGAAGATGGCGTTCTCGATGCGCCGCGTGTCGTCCTGAGAAAGCGATCGGCCCGAACGCTGCTGCTCGGATTGGATTTCATTCTGGACCCTGATCTGGTAGTCCCGATATGGGATCTCCTGGCCGTTGACTACGGCGACCGCCGTGGTCGGCGTCACCGGCGTGCGGCCCATCAGGCCCGACGTTTCGTAAAGCAGGAAGCCCCCAACGAAGACCAGGGCGACGAGCACCCAGATGTACTTCGCCAGGCTCCGCATCTGCTGCAGCACGAGATGGAACTCCGAAGCGCGGAAATGGAAGGGAATTACAGACCGGACAAGCTCGTGAAGTTAGGGACCAGGACGTGCTAAAATCAAGTGAGGATGTGACTTCTGATTGACTCGCGCCGTCCGCGGTATGTATTATCCCCTTTCATTTCCAACAGGGCTTCGGCCCCCCTCGCGCGTCCGACCGAAGGGCAATCAATGGCGAGTTCCGCTCGCATCGACGAGCTCCGGAAAAAGTTCGACGAAAACCCGCGCCGCTACTTCGCCCCCCTTGCGAACGAGTTTCGGAAGATGGGCGACCTCGAGCAGGCCGTCTTCATTTGCCAGGAGTATCTGCCACAGCAGCCTGGTCACATGAGCGGCCACATCGTGTACGGCCAGGCCCTGTTCGAGTTAGGCCGCGACGAGGAGGCAAAAGCGGTCTTCGAGACAGCGCTCTCGCTCGACCCGGAGAACCTGATCGCGCTCCGCCACCTGGGAGACATTGCCCGCCAGGCGGGCGACCTGGACGTCGCCAGATTCTGGTATCTGCGTGTTCTCGAATCGGACCCGCGGAACGACGAAATCTCCCAGCTCCTGATGTCGCTCGATTCGGCGCCGTCGGGGTCGGCCCGCACGCAGCCGCGGCACTCGCCAGCGGTGGCGCCCGAAGTCGTCTCCGCCGAGCCGCCCGCGGCGCCGCCTGCGGAGCCGCCTGCGGAGCCGCCTCACGAGGCAGCCCCGCTCGTCGCGGAGGCACCGGTCGAGATCCATGAGCCGCCGGTCGCGGAAGCGGCGACACCGTCGCGCGTAGAGCCCTCGGAACCGGAATCGTACGAGCCGTTCGAGGGATTCGATCGCATGCTCGACTTCGATCAGGTCGTGCCCACGTCTGTCGAAGAGCAGGAGGCGCCCGCGGCCGAGCAGGAGGTCTCCATACTCGATGAGCCGGGCGCCGCAGAGGCCACCGCAGCGGAAGTTCCATCGACGCCAGTTGCGACCACGGGGGAAGAGCAACTCCTCGACCTCGATGATTTCTCGATCGGCGGCGAGACCGTTGCGCCGCCGGCGCAGCCCGAACCGGTCGCCGCCGCTCCAGCACCCACGTCGGACGGCTCGACGGAATTAGGTGCCGGTGACTACGCGACCGACGAGACCGAAGAGTGGGAGGTTGCCGCGGATTCAGCGATGGAGTCGGCCGCGATCTCCGCGGAGTCGCCGACATCGAACGAGACGGTCGACGAGGGCGTGTTTTTCGGCGTGAACGAATCCACGACCTTCGAGCCCACGCTCACCGACAGCGTCTCGCTGGACGAAGCCTCGAACACCGAAGCGGAGCCGGAGCCCGACATCGAGCTCGCCACCGACATCGAGCTCGGACTTCCGTCCGACGAGCCGGAATCCGCTCCCGAGCTGGAAACCGAGCCGCAACTCGTCGAATCAGCCGGCCAGGAGTCGTTCGCCGCCGCGGACATGCTCGTCGACGTCGGAGCCGATGTACCGACCGACAGCTCGGAAGAAGTCTTCGTCACGGAGACGATGGCCCACCTGTACGTCGAGCAGGGCCATCTCGCAAGCGCGCTCGAGGTCTACGAGAAACTGGCGGCGCAGCATCCGGATGACGAGGTGCTGGAAGCGCGCGTTCGCGAGATCAAAGAACGCATATACGGCAGACCGCGCGAAATGCCGCGCGAGGCCGAACGCGGGGCGGAAGCAGCGCCCAGACACGCAGCGCCTTCACCGACGATTCGGGATTTCTTGCGCGGTGTGATCTCGGGACGCTCGAGCGAGGCCGCGAACGGTTCGCAGCCCGAGTCGTCGCGCGGAACGCCCCCGCGAGCGAGCGGCACGTCTGAAACCGTCACTGGCTCGATCGACGCCCTGTTCTCGAACGCCGCGCCGAGTGAAGAGGACAATTCAGCGGCGAACGCGCTGGCACACGCATTCGGCGAGTGGCCGGAGCCGACTCCGATCCGCGGTGTGCCGGCACACGAAGCATCGAGCGAACTGTCGCTGGACCACGTGTTCAAGGCGAACGCGCCGGTGCCGCGTCGTGATGACGCCGACGCGTTCTCGTTCGATCAGTTCTTCAGCGAGGAATCCGGCGAGACCCCGGAGTCGAGCGGCGGCGAGCAGGGTGGTGCGGGCGCGCCGGGCGGCGACGATATCGCGCAATTCAACGCGTGGCTCAACGGATTGAAAAAGACGTGAGGATCGCCGTCCTCAACGGGCCGAACCTGAATCTGCTCGGGACCCGGGAGCCGGCACTGTACGGGCGCGAGTCGCTCGCCGACATCGAGCGCGCGCTCCGCGACGTCGCCAACGAGATCGGCGCCGATCTCGAATTCGCGCAACGCAACGGCGAAGGCGAGATCATCGACCTGATTCACTCGTTCCGCGGACGCGTCGACGGCGTGGTGATCAATGCCGGAGCGTACACGCATACGAGCATCGCGATTCGTGATGCGTTGACGGCCATCGCCGTGCCCTACGTCGAAGTCCACGTCACGAACGTCTACGCGCGCGAGCCGGAACGCCGGCATTCGATGCTCGCGCCGGCAGCGGTCGGTGTCATTGCGGGCCTCGGCGCCTATGGCTACGAGCTGGCGCTGCGCGGGTTGACCCGGTCGCTGGCCGCCCGTGTCTGACGCGCGATCGCGGCGCCTCGCGGCGTTGGCCGACGGGCTCACGGCCGCGCACATCGACGGCTTGCTCGTGTCGAGCCTGCCGAACATCCGCTATCTCACCGGATTCTCGGGCTCGAGCGCGCTGCTCTTCGTGACGCCGCGCGACGTCCTGCTGATCACGGACTTCCGCTATCAAACGCAGATCGGCGAAGAAGTCGGCGATTTGGCGCGCATCACCATCGAGCCGCAAAGCCTCTGGACCGGATTGTGGCAGCAGCTGTCGCTGCTCGCGTACGTGGAAGTCGCCGGGTTCGAGTCGGCGCACGTCCTCCACCGCGATTTTCAGCGGTTGCTCGAGGGAGGGGCACGCTGCCAGTGGCGGCCGACGATCGATCTCGTCGAGTCGCTCCGCGAGCGAAAGGACGCCAACGAGGTTGCGCTCATCGAGGCGGCGAATGGCATCGCGACGCGCGCGCTCGAGCGCACGCTGCCGCAAGTCCGCGCCGGAATGTCGGAGATGGAGATCGCCGGAGTGCTGGAGAAGGCGTTGCGCGACGAGGGCAGTGAAGGGTTCCCGTTTCCGTCGATCGTCGCGTCAGGTCCGCGCTCGGCGCTGCCGCACGCGCGGTCGACCGACCGTCGTGTGTCGGCGGGCGAATTTCTTCTGCTGGATTTCGGCGCCGAGACCGGCGGCTACTGTGCCGACGTGACGCGCACGTTCGTCGTGGGCCACGCCGCGGCCGATCAGCGCGAGGTGTACGACGTGGTTCGCACCGCGAACGAGAACGCGTCGCGCCAGGTGCGCGCCGGGATGACGGGTCGGGATGCCGATGCTCTCGCGCGAGACTACATTCAGCAGCGCGGATTCGGGGATCTGTTTGGACACAGCCTCGGACACGGCCTCGGATTGGAGGTGCACGAGGCGCCGCGGCTCGCG
The DNA here is from genome assembly GCA_035469245.1 of Gemmatimonadaceae bacterium. Classification (GTDB taxonomy): domain Bacteria; phylum Gemmatimonadota; class Gemmatimonadetes; order Gemmatimonadales; family Gemmatimonadaceae; genus JAQBQB01. The sequence goes on along the minus strand of DATISA010000212.1, from coordinate 4,520 downwards.
CGCACGGCGGATGGCGCGCTGGCGGAAGGTGCGGTGGTGACGATCGAGCCGGGCATCTATCGGGCCGGGTGGGGCGGCGTGCGCATCGAGGACGACGTGTTCCTCGCCGCCGATGGTCCGAGGATTCTCACGGGATTCACGCACGAGCTGATCGAGCTCGGGTGAGCGGTGCGACTCTAACACACCTATGATCGATCTACGGTACGTCAAGAAGCTGATCGACATCATCGACGAATCCACCGTCGACTCGATCGAGATCACCTCGGACAAAGGGATCAAGATCCGGATCTCCAAGAGCCCGCAGCAGCGCGGGACCGTGCAGGTCGCGGCGCCGCTGCCGCTGCCGGCGATCGTGTCGACGGCACCGGCCGGACGCGTCTCTCCGGCTCAGGGCGTGCCCGTCGTCGCCGAACCGGAAGTGGCGGCGGCGGTGGAAGCCCCGAAGGCAGTGGGACTGGAGGTCAAGTCGCCGATGGTGGGTACGTTCTACAAGTCGCCGGAACCGGGCGCCAAGGCGTACGTCTCGGTCGGCGATCGCGTGTCGAAGGGACAGATCGTCTGCATCATCGAGGCGATGAAGATCATGAACGAGATCGAATCCGAGTACTCTGGCGTCGTCCGCGAGATCCTCGTCGAAGACGCACAACCCGTCGAATACGGCCAGGTGCTGTTCAAGATCGATCCCAATGGCTAATCCCACACAGACCCAGGGCGCCGCAGCGCCCCTGTCACCGCCCGCACACGGCGGCATCAACTTCAAGGCCGTCCTCCAGGAGATGATCCGGCGCAACGGCTCGGATCTCCATCTCAAGGTGGGCCGCCCTCCGACGATTCGCGTCGACGGCGCGCTCGAGCCGATCAACCATCCGCCGCTCAAGCCCGAGGACCTCAAGAGCCTCGCCGAGCAGCTGATGACACCGCGCCAGGTGAACATGTTCGCGGAGGAGAAGGAGTGCGACTTCGCGATCGGCGTGCCGGGCATCGGGCGCTTCCGCGTGAACCTGTACCAGCAGCGTGGTTCGTTGTGCTACGCCATGCGCGCCATCCCCTATCAGGCGCGCACCATCGCCGAGTTGAATCTGCCGACGGTCCTCGAAGAGATCTCGATGAAGCCGCGCGGCCTCGTCCTCGTCACCGGGGTCACCGGCTCGGGCAAGTCGACGACGCTCGCCGCGATGATCCAGCACATCAACCAGAACCGCCGCGCGAACGTGATCACGATCGAAGATCCGATCGAGTTTCTGCACCGCGACGTCAACAGCCACATCAACCAGCGCGAGGTCGGCACCGACACCTCGAACTTCGGCCAGGCGCTGCGCCGCGTCCTTCGCCAGGATCCCGACGTCATCCTGATCGGTGAAATTCGAGATCTCGAAACGCTGGATACGGCCCTCAAGGCGGCCGATACCGGCCACCTCGTGTTCTCGACGCTGCACACGATGGACGCCACGCAGACGATCAACCGCGTGCTGTCGTTCTATCCGCCGCACCAGGCCGGCGAGGTGCGGTTCTCGCTCGCCAGCGCGCTGTCGGCCGTCGTGTCACTCCGGCTCGTGCCGCGCGCCGACATGCCCGGCCGTATTCCAGCCTGCGAGATTCTCATCAACACCGCCGCCGTACGGGACAACATCCGCGACATGGAAAAGGCGCTCAACATTCCGGAGCTCATCAAGGAAGGCACGGTGCAGTACGGGATGCAGAGCTTCGACCAGTCGCTGATGCAATTGTTCTCGAGCGGCGCCATCTCCTACGAGAGCGCGATGTTCTACGCGACCAGCCCCGCCGAATTCGCGCTGCGCGTACAAGGCGTCTCGGGGACGAGCGATACCTCGTGGACGGGGTTCGAAGGCGATCCTAAGAAGCACTGATGTTCAACAAGGTCCTGATCGCCAACCGGGGCGAGATCGCGCTGCGCGTGATCCGCGCCTGCCGCGAGCTTGGCGTCCAGACGGTCGCCGTGTACTCGGAGGCGGACCGTGAGTCGCTCCACGTCCGCTTTGCGGACGACGACGTGTGCATCGGCCCGGCGCCGGCGCGCGACTCCTATCTCAACATCCCACGGCTGATCGCCGCGGCCGAGATCACCGGCGCCGACGCGATCCATCCCGGCTACGGATTTCTCGCCGAGAACGCGGAGTTCGCCGACATCTGCGCCGCGTCCAAGATCGCGTTCATCGGTCCCACCGGTGACCAGATCCGGGTCATGGGGGACAAGGCGGCCGCCCGCTCAGCGATGACGCGCGTCGGCGTCCCGATCATCCCCGGCACACCCGGCCCGGTCGAAGACGTCGACGAGGCGCTCGAGTTCGCGCGGACGATCGGATTCCCGGTGATCATCAAGGCCGCCGCCGGCGGTGGCGGCAAGGGCATGCGCGTGGCGCGCGACCCCGACGATTTCGCGCGTTCGTTTCAGCTCGCGCGCTCCGAGGCACTCTCCGCGTTCGGCAACGGCGACGTCTACGTCGAGAAATACCTCGCGCGGCCGCGGCACGTCGAGTTCCAGATCCTGGGCGACACCTACGGAAACGTGATCCACCTCGGCGAGCGCGATTGCTCGGTACAACGACGACACCAGAAGCTGATCGAGGAAGCGCCGAGCCCCGCCGTGACGCCGGCGCTGCGCAAGCAGATGGGCGACGCCGCAGTCGCCGGCGCGAAGGCGATCGACTACGTGGGCGCCGGCACGATCGAGATGCTGCTCGACGCCGACGGGTCGTACTACTTCATGGAGATGAATACGCGCATTCAGGTGGAGCATCCCGTGACGGAGATGCTCACCGGGATCGATCTCGTGAAGGAGCAAATTCGCGTGGCCGCCGGCGAGAAGCTCAGCGTGAGCGAGCTGCCCCCGCTCCGTGGACACGTCATCGAAGTACGGGTGAATGCCGAAGACCCTGCCCGCAACTTTCAGCCATCGCCGGGAAAGATCCTCGCCTTCCACCCGCCCGGTGGTCCGGGCGTGCGACTCGACACGCACGTGTACGACGGCTACACCGTGCCGCCGTTCTACGACTCGCTGCTCGCCAAGCTCATCTGTCAAGGCAGGGATCGCGCTGAGGCGATCGCGCGAATGCACGTCGCGCTCGAGGGCTTTATCATCGAAGGTGTGACGACGACAATCCCTTTCCTCGCGCGCGTGATGCAGAACCCACGCTTCATCGCCGGCGAGGTCGACACGAAGTTCCTCGAGCGCGAGACCGATCTGTTGAAGGAGCCGACTTAGGTGCGCCTCGATGTGGTGTTCGGCGTATCCGCGCTGACGCCGGCCGAAATCAATGGACACGTCGTCGCCGTGATCGATGTGCTTCGGGCATCGAGCTCGATCGCGGCCGCGCTCGCCAACGGCGCCCGCGCCGTGGTCCCGCTCGAGAGTCCGGACGAGGCCGTCATTCGCGCCAAGGCGTTCGAGCGGACCGACGTGCGCCTCGCCGGCGAGCGCCGCATGCGTCCGGTGCCCGGCTTCGACCTCGGCAATTCGCCGCGGGAATTCACGCGCGCGGCGGTCGAAGGCAAGACCGTGCTCATGACGACGACGAACGGGACCGCGGCCATCACCAATCTCGCCGGTGCGCGTGACGTGGTCGTCGCATCGTACGTCAACTACACTGCGGTGCAGACGATGCTGCGCACCGCGCTGCGCGGCGGGGCCGACGTGACTCTGGTGTGCGCGGGACGCGAGCGACAGTTCGCGCTCGAGGATGCCGGCTGTGCCGGGCGCTACGTGTTCAACATGTACGAGCAGCTGTCGGAGGTCGGGCTGAACGATGCCGCGCAGGCGTGCGCGCTCATCGCCCAGCGGTTCGGCGACAAGCTGCAGCAACTGTTCGAGGCGTCGGAGCATGGTCGGGCGCTGCAGGAGGCGGGATTCGGCGACGATCTGGCGGCGTGCGCCGCGATCGATTCCTTCCCCGTCATTCCGGTGTATCAGGATCGGCAGATCACCAAGCTCGGACCGGAGCGCGAGCGGTAAGCCAAGTGAGTAGTTCCTCCCCATCCCTGAAGCGCGAGCTCCTCGGCATCGCGCTCTCGTTGTTTGCGGTGTTCCTCGCCGTCGCGCTCGCCGCCTTCGCCACCGCGCAGGTGCGTGCGGGCGTGCGCGTCGAAACCAGCGTCGGCTGGGTCGGGAAGATTCTCGCCGATCCGTTGGTCACGTTCTTCGGATGGCCCGCGGCCTTCCTCGTGCCGTTCGTGCCGGCGGTGCACGCGCTTCGACTGTTCGGACGACTCGAGTCGAACACCGACCGCTCGTGGATGATCTTCTTCGCGGGCGTCGTCGTCCTGCTGCCGATCGCGCTCGCGCTCACCGGAATCGCGCCGCCGCCAAGCGGCCTGCCGAGCGCGGTCGCCGGACTGTGGGGAGAGTTCGTGGCGTCGTGGTGGTCGCGGTGGTTCGGTGCCGTTGGTGCCTGGGTCGTGGTGACGCTTGCCGCGTCGGCGCTCATGGCCGCGACGCTCGCCTGGAATCCCATCCGCATGTTGCTCGGTCCCCGAGTCGCGCGGCCGAACGCCGGCGAGGTCGC
>DATISA010000211.1:0-4805 GCA_035469245.1 Gemmatimonadaceae bacterium | reverse complement strand
ACGGTGCGCGTGGACGTGAAGGCCATCGGCTGGAGCGCGCATACGGTCTTTCCCATTCCGGTCACGCACCATGAGCTACGTCTGTCTCTGGAGTCCGAGCTGGCCGACCGGCGCGGACTTCCCCGCTGATCTCGTCGCCGGATTGCTCGGTGTGTCCCCGCGCGTCGCGGTGGGCGAGCGCGGTCTCGTATGGGGCGACGCGCGCGGCCTCCACGGCGGCCAGCTCGCCGAGGAGATGCGCCGCGTGGCGAGCGATTATGGATTCGACGATACGCATGCCGGCGTGGCGATGACGCCCGTCGCCGCCGAAGTCGCGGCTACGCAGAGCACCACGCCGACCATCGTCGTCAAGCCGGGCCAGGACCGCGCGTTCATCGCGCCGTACCCGCTCCACGTGCTCACGCCCGACGAGCGCATCGCGCCGTTGCTCGAGGGACTCGGCATCGAGACCTGCGGCGCGCTCGCCGAACTTTCTGCGGAAGCCATAGAAGTCCGACTCGGCGCCGACGGCGTGCGGCTCTGGCAGCGCGCGCGTGGCGACGATGCGCGCTGGTTGTTTCGGATTCCTCCGCGCGCACTGCCGCAGGCGTCGCTCGAGTGGGTGGAGTACGGGCTCAAGGATCCCGAGCGGATGCTCTTCGTCATCAACTCGCTCGCCGGCACGGTGTGCACGGCGCTCGTGGCGCGCGGCGAGCGCGCGCGCGAGATGGCACTCGTGTTCGCGCTCGGCAATCGCACGCAGCGCACGCACGTGATCCGCTCGTCGCGACCGAGCGCTGAACAGAAGCGCTGGATGCGGCTCGTGCGCGAGGCGCTCGACACGATCACGCTCCCCGACGCGGTCATGGGCATCACGCTGCGCGTCGAGTCGGTCACCGGGAACGACGGCGCGCAGGGCGATCTATTCGACCGTGGATTCGCCAGCGCGCCCGCGGTGGAAGACGCGATCATCCAGCTCACCGATGATCAAGGCGACGTGGTCGTGACGCCTGAGAGCTCGGAGCATCCACTGGTCGAGGAGCGGACGGTGTGGAAGCGGAGGGAAATAGAGGGCTCGAAGGCTGGAGGACTCGAGGGCTCGAAGTTGAACGGCGGTAGTCCTCGAGCCCTCGAATCCTCGAGCCCTCGAACCTTCGAGCCCTCGAGCCCAGCTCTCAATCTCACACTACAACTCCTTCCGACGCCCAAGACCGTTACCGTCGACACGGAGCCGCGGCGCGATCACGAGGTGCCGGTGCGGTACCTCGAAAACAACGAGTGGCACGACATCGTCGAGGCGGCGGGGCCGGATCGCGTGTCGGGTGGTCACTGGGCGGCCTCGTATTCGCGCGAGTATTTCCGCTGCGTGCGCGAGGACGGCATGATGGTCTGGCTCTTCCACGGCGGAGCACAGCAGACGACCGACTGGTTCTTGCACGGTTGGTGGGATTGAGGCGCGGGAGACAAGGCGGGATAGCCCCGCGCGACTCGTCAAGCTTCAACGAGAGAGCTATGGGTGTGGATGGCTCCGTGCGCCGCGTTGAGTTTGAACAACATTGGAGCACGGACACAAACGGAGGAACAGACATAAACGGATCGATCGCGGCGGCGCGATATCGCCGCTCGCCACGAGCCGAGAAGGAACTTTTTGGCACAGCCGCTCAGAGAGCCACGAGCCGCCAGCCTGAGCGGCAGTGCCAAACAACATGTTCGTCCGGGCGCGTGGTGATGTGGAGCTTTCGCCCGCGAGGAGCGATCCGTTCAGGTCCGTTCGATCAGTTTGTGTCCGTTTCCCAAAGCAGTTGCAGTGGCAGTTGCAGTCATCGGTGGAAGAACTGTCACGGAACTCTGCCTGAACAGTGATCGGCGTAAGAGCCGTGGCATCAGCCTGCAGCACCAACTCGTGAACCGTGTCTCACAGTTCGGACTATGTGGAGCTTCGCGCCCACACGTGCTTCTCCTTCTCCGACGGCGCCGTCTCCGCGGAGGCGCTCGCGGCGCACGCGCGCCGACTCGGCTACACGCATTTAGGGATTACTGATACCGCGGATCTCGGCGGGCTGGCGCGCTTCGCCACCGAAGCGATGGCGCCGCTCAAGGATCCCGCGTGCCGCGACGCGGCGCTGCACACCGACGTCTCGTGCGAGGCGTGCCAGGCTCCCGTACGGCCGATCGCCGGCGCGGAGCTCAACGTCGACGGACGTCCCGCCGCGTTTCTGGCGCGTACCGAACAGGGCTACCAGAATCTCGCCGCGCTCGTCACGCTCGCACGTGTCGGCCAATGGGAGGAGTGGGACAAGAAGGTCCAGGGCAAGCGGCGTGGGCGGCCCAAGGTGCGGTGGGAGCACGTCGCCGAGCACGCGCGCGGGTTGCATGCGCTCACGGGGCCGGCTTCGGGCGAGCTGGCATCGCTGCTTCGCGCCGGTCAACGGACGGAAGCCGAGCGCTGCCTGGCCAAGTGGCGCGAGTTGTTCGAACCGGGACACCTATCTATAGAAGTGCAGCTTCATCACACTGGCGGCCACGAGTCCGCGCTGGCCGCCGAGTTGATCGAGCTGGCGAACGAGCATGGCGTGCCATGGGTCGCGACGCAGGATCCCCGGTACGTGGACGAGCGCGGTCGGCTGGTGCACGACATGCTCACCGCGCTCCGCTACGATCTCACGGTCGACGTGGCCGCCGAGCGTGGCGTGTTGCATCCGAACGGCGAATGGCGGCTGTTGTCGCCCAAAGAGATGGCAACGCGCTGGCGCGAGCGCGAGGAAGGCTTGCGCGAGAGCGTGCGGATCGCCGAAGAGTGTACCGCGTTCCTGCTCGATTGGATGCGCCCTCCCCTGCCCGACTTTCACAAGGCGAAGATCGGCGCCGGGATTCTGGACGAGGACGACGATCACGCGCTACGCCGCTGGACCGAGGAAGGAATGCGCGAGCGCTGGGGAGAGCCGACTCCTGATCAATGCGCACAGATCGAGCACGAGCTGAAGCTGATCGGCCAACTCGGCTTCGCGGGATTCTTTCTCGTGATGGCCGACGCCGTGCGATTCGCGCGACACAAGGGGATTCTCTGCCAGGGGCGCGGCAGCGCGGCGAATTCGGCGGTTGCATTCTGCCTCGGGATCACCGCGGTGGATCCGGTGAAGCACGGCTTGCTGTTCGAGCGCTTTCTGTCGGAGGCGCGGGTGGGGGGGGACGCCAAGTCCGAGCCGCCCGACATCGACGTCGACTTCGAGCACCAGCGGCGCGAGGAAGTGCTCGACTACATGTACGACACGTACCATCGCGCGCACGCCGCGATCACGGCCGTGACGCAGTGTTTCCACGCGCCCACCGCCGTGCAGGACGCCATGCGCGCGCTCGGCTTTCCGGCGGTCAAGGCATTCGAGATCTCGAAACGCGTGCACGGCGACGAACCGGGGACCTGTGTCGAAGCCGTGCGGGATCTCGCCGAGCGTCGCGGGATCGATCTCAAGAACGCGCGCGGGCGGGCGCTGTTGATGGCGCTCGAGGGCTTCGACGGATTGGCGCGACTGCGATCGACGCACGTCGGTGGCTTCGTGCTCTCGGCGGCGCCACTCGGCGATTATCTGCCCGTGGAGCAGACGACGATGGGCCGAACGATCATCCAGTTCGACAAGGACGACCTCGACATGATCGGCGTGCCCAAGTTCGACTTCCTGGGATTGGGCGCGCTGTCGATGGTACGGATTGCGTTCGACGTGATCGAGCAGCACACCGGCGTGCGGCCGCGGATGTACGAGGTGGACGACAAGGACGTCGCGACGTACGAGTTGATCCAGCGTGGCGAGACGATCGGCACGTTCCAGATCGAGAGCCGCGCGCAGGTGAACTCGATTCTGCACACGAAGCCCGATCATCTGTACGATCTCGTCGTACAGGTCGCGCTGATTCGGCCGGGGCCGATTCAAGCGAGCTTCGTGCGGCCGTACACGGAGCGGCGGCTGGGGAACGAGCCGGTGATGTACCCGCATCCCGACCTCGCGTCGATCCTCGAGCGCACACAGGGCATTCCGATCTTTCAGGAACAGGCGATGGCGATCGCCATGCGGCTGGGCGGCTACACCGGCGCGCAGGCCGACGCGTTGCGCCGCACCATGGGGAACATCCGCAAGAAGGGGAAGCTCGAGGCCGCGCTGGTCGACATGAAAAAGGCCATGCTCGCCCGTTCAGCGGCGGGCGCAATCCGGCCGCTGAGCGAGGCGGTCGCGACGAAGATCTGCGAGGACCTCGTGAGCTTCGCGAACTATGGATTCCCCGAATCGCACGCCTGGAGCTTTGCGCTCATCGCGTACGTGACGGCGTACCTCAAGGCGCACTACCCGACGGAGTTCTTCATTGGATTGCTCAACGCGCAGCCGATGGGCTTCTACCCCGTGTCGACGCTCGTGCACGATGCCCGGCGGCACGGCGTGGAAGTGCGCCCGCCGTGCCTCAAGACCGGCGGGTGGGAGTGCACGTACGAAGATGGGGCGATGCGGATCGGCTGGAAGTTCGTGCGCGGGATCGGCGATGCGGTGATCGACGTGCTGAAGGCCGAGCACGCGAAGGGCGTCTTCGAGTCCATTGCCGACGTGGTGCAGCGCGGCAAGCTGACGCGGGCCGACGTGCTGGCGTTCGCGCAGGCGGACGCATTCGCGGCCTGGGCGCCGGACCGGCGTCACGCGGCCTGGGAAGCCTTGCGCGCCTGCGGCGACGTGCTGCCGCTCGCCCCGGCGACCGTATCTCGGCACGACCCCGCGCCGCTCGATCGCGAGCAATTAGTCTTTCTGGATTACCATGCCGTGGGGATGAGCATTCATGGACATCCG
>DATISA010000210.1:0-2574 GCA_035469245.1 Gemmatimonadaceae bacterium | reverse complement strand
GTCACGGTTCGAGTCCGTGCCAGGGCATGGTGGTCGGTCGTCGTAGGATGGCCGGTCTCGGTCACTCGCCAGCGTAGCTCAGTGGTAGAGCACTCGATTCGTAATCGAGCGGTCGTCGGTTCAATCCCGACCGCTGGCTCTCCGTGAAGGTTCGATAAATCGGCTTCACTCGGCTCTCGCCCGCCCTCATCGGCGGGCGATTGCGTTTGATTGCGTTTTGTGCCGCGATCTAATTCCGGCGAGAGCGCCGCAGTCTTCCGGAGCTCCTCTCGCCGCGAGAGGATGTAGTGCTTCTCGACGACGCGGGTTGAGCGATCGCCGATCCACTCCGCGGCCGCCTTGAGGCTCCCGGTCTTGGCGTGCACGTCGCCGGCGATGCCGCGCCGGAAAGCGTGCGCGGCGCTGTACTTCTTGTGCGTGAGCGCCTGTGCGTCGACACTGGTTTAGAAAGAGCGCGAGCTCGTCGTCTGACGCGCCCTTGGCGATCGCTTCGCTTGATCAGTTCCACGTGGTCCCGCGTGAACTGAGAAGGTGCGGCGCCTAGTGCGCTCCGCGCGCGTCGGAATCCCAGGGTCGGATGTCGTCGCGGCTACGGAATACTTGCGTGCGGCTTCGCCGCACGCTCTTATATCGCTCCCTTGCACGTAAGCTCGGGCGTTCGATGGCATGAGAGCGTTTTCCACTCAGGGACCGAGTCCCAGGTAACTGTGGAGAGGACATCAAGTAAGGCCAGGTAGCTGAGTTGGTGGAGTAGCGGCCTGAGAACTCGCGTGTCTGCGGCTCGATTCCGCCCTTGGCCGCAGTGAGCCATGCGCCGTCGTTGATTAACGAACGGCGCGCTTCTCTGACGCCAGGACAATGGACAGTCTCACGCATACGCTCGTCGGCGCAGCGCTAGGCGAAGCGGGATTGAAGAAGCAGTCCGGTCTGGCGATGGCCGCGCTCATGATCGGCGCTAACCTGCCGGACGTGGACGCCTTTTACGAGGTGCTCGCCAAGGCGTGGACGTTCCGCCACGGATTGACGCACGGCATAGTTGCAGTGTTGGTGCTGCCCGTGATCCTGACCGGCGCACTCGTTGCATTCGATCGGTTGCGCAGCACCGGCGGAGCCGCCAAGCGCGGCCGCGCCCTGGTACGGCCGAAGCAGCTGCTCCTGGTTTCGGCGATCGCGGTGCTTTCACACCTGGTGCTCGATTGGCTCACTCCTTATGGCGTGCGATTGCTCATGCCGTTTTCCGAACGATGGTTCTACGGCGACACGCTGTACGAATTTGACCCGTGGGTGTTCATCGCGCTCGTGGCGGGGATCGTGGTCGCGCGCCTCCGCGCACGCGCTCCACGGTCGTCAGGGGGCGGATCTTCGATGCGGCCGGCGAAGATCGCTTTGATCGTGAGCGCGGCGTACGTTGCGCTCATGGTGATCGGCGGCAGGGCGGCGGAGCGGATGGCCACGCAGCAAATCATCGCGACCGAGCAGCGCACACCCCGGCATGTGCTCGCTACGCCGGTGCTGGCGAATTCCTTCCGTCGCGAGCTGGTTCTCGACTTCGGCGAAACCTATCGATTCGGTCGGATGGACTGGTTCCCGAGACCACGCGTGACCCTCGATGATCGCGACGTGCCGACAAACCAGCGAGATCCTGCCGTGGAGGCGGTACGCGGCCGTCTGCATGATTTTCTGTACTGGTCGCGATACCCGTTCTTTCGGATCGAAGCGGACGCGCACCCGCCCGCCGTGATAGTGGGTGACGCCGGTCGGTTCGGCCGCATCGGCGTGCTGCGCGTGCCGTACGCACTCGAGAAGTGAGCGCCCACTACTGGCAATGGCGCGAAGGCTGCCCGATGGGTTCGGGCCTGTCGGCCCCGGTCTGCTGCGACCATGGAATGCGTGCCGGTGCTGCTGGCGCCGCTGGGCCCAGCTGTGAGCGGAGCGCCAAGCGTGAGGTGCGTTATCATGGTCGCGCGGCGCATGAGGTATCTCCTACTGCACGCACGGTGCGCTCGGATCCGGCTTCGGTTTGTCCACCACCAGACGATGGTCGAGGTCCGCCACGCGTAGCGCCACGTCGTGGACGAGCTGCGTGATCCCCGCCATGTGCGCGTAATCAATGTACTCGGGCTCATCCGACACCTGGTGGTAGTCGCGGTGCAGCCCGGTGAAGAACGCGGTGACGGGGATGCCGAGGCGGGTGTAGCTGGCATTATCGCCGCTGCAGTAGATCCGCTGCGGCTCGCCCGGGGCATCGTACCCATAGTCGAGCCGGAAAGGCCGCGGCTGTCCGCGGTTCACCGCTTCGACGATGTCGCCCAGCTCGGTGGAGAGCCGGCGGGATCCGATCAGCTGCAGGAAGTCGGGGCCGCCGCCGGGGACATCGCTGGCACCGCCGCGGCCGATCATATCCAGCGTCAGCTGCGCGACGGTGCTGTCGCGCGGAGCCTGCGACAATCCCACACGGCCGGCGCGCGCGATAACGCCACTCGATGCGACGTCGCGCCACGACGCGACCGGAGTGTTCGACGCGAGCATCAGACAGGATCTCGCGGCGCTGCGCGCGCTGACGGCGCCGTTCCA
>DATISA010000209.1:0-8859 GCA_035469245.1 Gemmatimonadaceae bacterium | reverse complement strand
GAGGCGCGGTGAACATCCGGTCGGTGCGGTCGTGCTCGACCAGGCGGCCCATCATGAAGAAGGCGGTGGACTCGGAGACGCGCGCCGCCTGCTGCATGTTGTGAGTGACGATGACGATGGTCAACTCCGATCGCAGCTCGTACAGGAGCTCCTCGATCTTCTGTGTCGCGATCGGGTCGAGGGCGCTCGCGGGCTCGTCGAGCAGCAGCACCTCGGGCTCGTTGGCGAGCGCGCGGGCAATGCACAATCGCTGCTGCTGGCCCCCGGACAGCTTCCACGCGCTCTCGCGCAGGCGGTCCTTCACCTCGTCCCAGAGCGCCGCGCGACGGAGTGCCGACTCGACCAGCTCGTCGAGGTCGGCGCGGCGCACGCCGTTGATTCGCGGACCGTACGCCACGTTTTCGTAGATGGATTTCGGAAAGGGATTCGAGCGCTGGAAGACCATGCCGACGCGCCGTCGCAGCGTCACCGGGTCCACAGCGCCGGAATACACGTCGGTTCCGTCGAGACTAAGGCGACCCGCGTGCCGCACGCCGGGGAGCAATGCGTTCATCCGGTTGATCGACCGCAGAAACGTCGATTTGCCGCATCCAGATGGGCCGATGAGCGCGGTGACGCGCGCCGGCTCGGCAGTCAGCGTGATCTCGTGCAGTGCCTGGACCTTTCCGTACCAAAAGGAAAAGCCATCGGCAGCCACCAGACCGCGCGCCGTGTCCACGAAAGGGGCAGTCGCTCGTGCCACCGATGCCGTCATCCGAACCGTCCGGTGACGTAGGCTTCGGTGCGCGGATCCTCGGGCGTCGTGAAGATGGCATTCGTTGGCCCGTATTCGATCAGCTCACCGGCCAGCATGAACGCCGTACGATCCGAGATGCGCGCCGCCTGTTGCATGTTGTGCGTCACGATGATCACAGTGAGCTGCGATCGGAGCTCGTACACGAGCTCCTCAATGCGCTGCGTGCTGATCGGATCGAGCGAGGCGGTCGGCTCGTCGAGCAGGAGCACGTTGGGAGACGTGGCGAGAGCGCGCGCGATGCACAATCGCTGTTGTTGTCCGCCGGACAGCGCGATCGCACTGCTCTCGAGCCGCTCGGCAACCTCGTCCCAGAGCGCGGCGCGGCGGAGCGCGGTCTCCACGATCGCATCGGTTTCTCGCCTTGGCGGACGCTCGCCTCGCGGAAGCACTTTGAGTCCCGCCGCAACGTTGTCGCGAATCGACATGGTGGGAAACGGCGTCGGACGCTGAAACACCATGCCGACATGACGGCGAACGCCGATCGCGCTCACGCCGGCGTCGTAGATGTTTCGTCCCTCGAACCTCACGACGCCCTCGACGCGCGCGCCGGGAACGGTCTCGTGCATGCGATTGAGGCATCGAAGGAGCGTCGATTTTCCGCAGCCGGACGGCCCGATGATCGCCGTGACCTGTCCGGTCCGAACGGCGAACGAGACGTCGCGTACCGCGCGCGTTTCGCCGAACATCGCCGACAAGCCTTCGGTCGCGATGCACACGGGCACGCCTGTCGCGACTTCATTGGCTGCGATGATGGGCACCTCGCGCTCAATCGCCGCCCTGTCCGAATCGCGATCTCGTCGCGAAACGGGCCGCAACGCTGATGACGAGGACGAGCCCGATGAGAACGAGCGCCCCGGCCCAGGCCTGGGCGTGCTGGTCGTCGTACGGGGAAATCGCATACGTGTAGATCTGAAGAGGGAGCGCCGCTATGGGGCGGGTCGCCGACAGCGACCAGAATTGATTGCCGAGCGCGGTGAAGAGCAGCGGCGCCGTCTCACCGGCGATGCGCGCAACCGCGACGAGCGATCCAGTCACGATCCCGGGCAGCGCGGTGCGAAGCACGATGTCGAGCGACGTCCGCCATTTGGTGTAACCGAGCGCCAGTGCGGCCTCGCGCGTTGCGACTGGAACGAGGCGGATCATCTCCTCGGTCGTGCGTGTGACGAGCGGAATCATCATCGCCGCGAGCGCCACCGCGCCCGCCAGCGCGGAGAAGTGCTTGAACGGCCGCACGAGCAGCTGCCACGCGAAAATGCCGAGTACGATCGACGGCAGGCCATTGAGGACGTCCGACAGAAATCGCACGCTCGTCGCCAGTCGCGTGCTTCGCCGTTCGGCGAGGTAGAGCCCCGCGCCGACTCCGACGGGCAGCCCGATCACGGACGCCATGGCGACGATGATCGCGGTTCCGGCAATGGCGTTGGCCATTCCGCCGCCCTTTTCGCCGGCCGGCACCGGCATCCGGGTGAAGAAGGTCCAATCGACAGCGCCGGCACCGCGTCGCAGCAAATGAACGAGGATCAACACGAGCGGAAGCGTCGCGCTCAGCGCCGCAACGCACGTGAGACCGATCATCAAGCGGTTCACCAGCCGACGCCGCGTCAGCGCGCCCTTCGCCATGCGCCGCGTCCCAGGCCTGGCGCTGGAGCTCACGACGCTTGCCCCCGCGCAGTGCGCCACACCAGCCATCTGGCGATGGCGTTCACGATGACGGTGACGATGAACAGGCCAGCACCAACGGCCATGAGGGCGGAGACGTGGAGATCGCTCGTCGCTTCGCTGAACTCGTTGGCGATCAGCGATGCCATGGTGTAGCCCGGCGCAAACAGCGAAGCGGAGATGTCGTGCGCGTTACCGATGACCATGGTAACGGCCATCGTTTCGCCGAGGGCACGACCCAGTCCTAGGATGACGCCGCCCACGATTCCAGAGCGCGCGTATGGAAGCACCGCGTCCCAGATCATCTCCCATCGCGTGGCGCCAAGCGCCAGCGCCGCCTCGCGCTGCGATCGCGGCACCGCGAGCAGCACCTCGCGCGTCACGGCCGAGATGTACGGCAGGATCATGATCGCGAGGATACAGCCAGCCGCCAGCATGCTCGGTCCATATGCCGGACCTGCGAACAGCGGGGTGCTGCCGAGATGAAGCGTGTCACTGATGAACGACATCACGTGTTCTCGCAGGAACGGCACGAGCACGAGGATGCCCCACAGGCCGTACACCACGCTTGGAATCGCCGCGAGCAGGTCGACGAGAAACGCGACCGGCTGTCGTACGCGCCGCGGGGCGAACTCCGAGAGAAAGATCGCTACTCCTACGGCGAGCGGCGTCGCGAGAACGATCGCGATCGCCGACGACACGATCGTGCCATATAGCGCGGGAGCGGCGCCAAACCGCCCGTTCACCGGATCCCAGTCGCTCTCCGTGAAGAACGCGATGCCGAAGTGCCGGAACGCGGGCCAGCCGGCGCGGAACACGGCCCACGCAATCATCGCGAGGAGAATCGGAATGACGAGCGCGAATCCCGTGGTGACCCAGCGATAGAGCCGGTCACCACGCAACGAGGCGTCGATGCGAAGCGCGCCGCGGTCGGCGACGGTTGCCGCCGCTGGTGGACGCACGACGCCCTCCGTCACTTCGCCGACCCGAACGAGATCGAGTCGACGCGGGCGACGAGCGCCGTTGCCATCGATGCCGGTAGCGGCGCGTATGCCAACTCCGACGCGTCCTTCTGGCCTTCGGTAAGCGCCCACCGAATGAAGTCAGCGAGCTTCTTGGCCTTGGCTGCGTCCGGCATGTGCTGGTACACGAGGAGCCAGGTGAATGAGGCAATGGGATAGGATGCGGCGCCGGCGGCGTTGACGATCGAGACTCGATAGTCCGTGTTCGCCGGGAGGCTCGACGCCGCTCCTTGCGCCGCGGCAGTGGCGCCCTCGATCGACGGCGCGACAAACTTCCCGTCCGCGTTCTGGACCAACGCCGTCGGCAGGTTGTTCTGCCTCGCGTACGCCAGCTCGACGTACCCGACCGCGCCGGGCGTCTGCTTGATCGTGCCGGCGACTCCCTCGTTGCCCTTCCCGCCGATTCCCGCCGGCCACTGGACCTGCTTCCCCGCTCCCGGACCGGTCTTCCAATCCGCGCTCACGGCCGAGAGATAGCTCGTGAAGATGAACGTCGTGCCGCTGCCGTCGGAGCGATGCGCGATGAGGATGTCGGTGTTGGGCAGCGTGACATCGGGGTTGAGCGCCGCGATTCGTGTGTCGCTCCAACGCTTGAGCTTTCCGAGGAAGATGTCGGCCGCGACGGGTCCGCTCAGTCTCAGTGGCTGCTTCAGCGTCGGCAGGTTATAGGCGATTGCGACGGCGCCGATGACGGTCGGCACGTGGAGGACTGTGCCTCCTCGCGCCTTCGCCAACTCGTCGTCCGTCATCGGCGCGTCGGACGCGCCGAAGTCGACCGTCTGCTCGGAGAGTTGTCGGATTCCGCCACCCGACCCGATCGACTGGTAGTTGATCTTCACGCCGGTCTTCGCGGCGTACTCGCTGAACCACTTCGAGTAGAGCGGATACGGGAAGGTTGCGCCGGCACCCGTCAGGTCGACTGCCCCCGCGGCGGCAGTTTGCGTGGTATCTCCGGCGCCCTTCGATGCGTCCGACCCGCATGCGATTGCTCCGAGCAGCGCCCCGACCGCGGCCACTCGCACGAAGACGATCTTCACGATTCACCCCCGCGCATACTGTCGCGCCATAGGCCTGATGCAGCTCTCATCGGCAGAACGCTCGCCTGGGTGTGCAACCATCTCGGTAACGTCATGTAACGGCCGTGTAACGACGCGGTCCTGCGCCGAGGTCTGTCAGGCACGTCGCGGTGACACAACCGTTACCGCGGTTGGATGTTGCCGTTACCACGCTCGTCGAGCTTGCGAGCACCAATTCCAACGATAGGAGTCACACGTGCTCGCACGCGTTTCACGACTGACCGGATGCGCGGCTGTTTTGATTCTCGCGATCGCTGCCACAGGGCGCGCGCAGGATTTGACGGGCGCCGGCGCAACCTTCCCGAAGCAGATTTACGAGAAGTGGTTCGATACGTACGCCGCCCGGACGGGCGTCAAGATCAACTATCAGGCGATCGGATCCGGCGGCGGGATCAAGCAGTTCACCGAGGGAACGGTGGACTTCGGCGCGTCGGATGCCCCGATGAGCGACGAGGAGATGGCGAAGCTCAAGGCTCCGGCCTATCACATTCCGACTGTCCTCGGCGCCGTGGTGCTCGCGTACAACCTTCCCCAGGTCTCGAAGCCCCTCAATCTTACCGGGCCCGTGATTGCCGACATCTATCTCGGTAAGATCAGGAAGTGGAACGCGCCGGAACTCGTGGCGTTGAATCCGGGTGTGAAGCTGCCGAATCGCGACATCCTCGTGGTGCATCGGACCGATGGCAGCGGAACCACGTACATCTTCTCCGACTACCTCACCGCCGTGAGCCCGGCGTGGAAGACAGGTCCGGGCACGGGCAAGGAGCTCAAGTGGCCGGTGGGCCTCGGTGGGAAGGGGAATGATGGCGTTGCGGGCCAGGTTAAGCAGGTGCCCGGCGCCATTGGATACGTGGAACTCGCGTACGCGCGCCAGAACAAGATTCCATACGCGGCGGTCAGGAACGCGGCTGGCACGTTCGTGCTGCCAAGCATCGAGTCCGTGACCGAATCAGCGGCGG
This sequence comes from Gemmatimonadaceae bacterium, assembly GCA_035469245.1. Classification (GTDB taxonomy): domain Bacteria; phylum Gemmatimonadota; class Gemmatimonadetes; order Gemmatimonadales; family Gemmatimonadaceae; genus JAQBQB01. The sequence continues at coordinate 3,347 of DATISA010000209.1, read as the reverse complement.
GGATTGCGACCAAGCTGCCGGCCAATACCGATTTCCGCATGTCCATCGTCAACGCGCCGGGAAAGGATGCCTACCCGATCTCCTCGTTCACCTACTTGCTCGTATCCCAAACGCAGACCAACGCCGTGAAGGGCAAAAAGCTCGTTGATTTCATCAAGTGGGCGTTGCACGACGGCGAGAGCATGGCCGCCGCGCTGGACTACGCTCCGCTCCCGAAGAACGTCGTCGCGATGCTGGACAAGCGGCTCGCCGCCGTGAAGCTCGTGGCCGCAAAGTGAGGCGCGACTTGACTTCCCCACTCGGTTTGCCGCGACCGCTAGGCGCGCGTCGCTTCGTCGCGGGCCTCGCGCTGTTGTGTCTCGCCTTCCCCCTCGCGATTCGGGCACAGCAGCCAACGCCGCCGCCCGCGTTGGACTTTTCCGGTGTGTTGTTCGGCAACTACTCGTACCGAACGGATTCGGCCGCGCGCGCCGGGTTGGGCGGACGCAATCCCAACCAGTTCACGATCGAGCGAGCGTACCTCACGTTTCGGGTTCCGGCCGGCGAGAACGGCCAGGTCCGGGTCACGACGGACATTTTCCAGAACACTAATAGCGCCCAGAACTCCTACTACCAGGGCTGGGCCGTCCGGATCAAATACGCCTATCTCCAATACACCGGTTTGAAGAACAGTTTCGGGCCTGGCTCGAGTCTGCTCGGCCGCGTCGGCGTGCTGCACAACGTCGTGATCGATCACGAGGAGAATTTCTGGCCGCGGTATCTGTCGCAGGTAGCGGTCGAGCGGGACGGTTTCTTCTCATCGGCGGATGCGGGCGTCGCGGGCCTGCTCACGTTCGGCAACAAGATGGGCGAGATCTACGGCACCATCACCAATGGTCCGGGCTACACGTCATACGAGAAGGACCGCTTCAAGGACTTCGCGGTGCGATTGTCGCTGACGCCGTTCGCGAATGCTGCCGGCGCGAACGCCATACTCAAGACGTTCGCGATCTCACCATGGGCGTACAAAGGCTGGGTCGGCAGCAAGTTCGCCTCGGGCGGCGCCGGGCAGATCGGCCCGGGCACCAACGGAGCTGTGACCGAGGGAATGCAGCGGGACCGTTACGGGATCTTCGCCGGCGTCCGTGATCGGCGGCTCACAGCGGGCGCGGAGTGGGCACAGCGGTCCGACAAGGGCGAGAGTGGAGACAACACGACGACCAGTCCACGTCTGACGACGGACTCGACGGGCCGTGTGTTCGACGGCTTCGTCATCGCGCGTCCGCTCGAATGGCTCGACTCGTCCCATCCGTCGAACCTCGGCGTCGTAGCTCGCTTCGATCACTTCACGGCCAATACGAGCCCGACAGCCGCGAACTACGCCGGCTCGACACCGTCCTACGATTTCTGGATCCTCGGCGCGTCGTACGACCTGACGCAGCGCATCGCGCTCGCGCTCGATTGGCAGAAGCAGACCGGGACGAACTTTCCCGCGCCGCTCGGGACGAACGTTCGCGCGACGCCGGACAATTCCACGATCTTCCTGCACTTCCAAGCAAGTTTTTGAGAACTCTCACACGCGCGCCGGCAGCGGACTCGAGTCCGCTGCCGGCGCGCTGTCGTTGCGGTTTCCGTCCAGACGCTGCGAGCCACGTGGTACGTCGTTTGAAGCGAATCGTCGTTCACACTGCGCAGGAGGACGTATGGCAGACCGTGACTATGGCTGGCGCGACCGCGACGAGGAGTTCGAGAACCGCTTCGGGCGAGAGGGCGCCCGCGGTCCGAATCGCGAGGGCTCGTTCCGCGGAGGCCCTGGCGAAGGACCTCGGGGCGGGGGCGGGGGCGGCGGCGGGTACGGCGAGTACGGCGGCTTCGGGAGCTCCGGCCGCGAATACGAAGGGCGTTACGGCACCGGGTACGGCGGAGAGCCGGGTTGGGAGCGCGACATCCAGCGATCACGCGAGTTCGGTCGCAATCGCGAATACGATCCATACCGCGATTATGACCGCTACGAACGCTCCGGCAGCTATGGTGGATTCAACACGAGCCCGTCTCGTCTGTACGGTTCGCCGCGCGAGCGCGGCGCGTATACCGGATTTGGCGATCTACAGGGCACGGCAGTCGGCCGGCCGAACTACACGGGCCGAGGACCGAAGAACTGGAAGCGCTCCGACGAACGAATCACCGAGGAAGCGAACGAGCGTCTCGCCCGCGATCCAGATCTGGACGCGACGGACATCGATGTCCGTGTCAGCAATGGCATCGTGACGCTTTCCGGCATCGTCGAGGATCGCGGCGCCAAGCGTCGGGCCGAAGATGTTGTCGAGGAGGTCTTCGGCGTCGACGACGTACAGAACGAGCTCAAGGTCCGTCACGGTTTCCTCGCGCGCCTCACGGGCGAGCACGCCGATGAGCGCGAGGTGACGAGAGCTACCGAGCGCGACGTCTCGAGCACCGCGTCCGGTACCGGTCCATCCAGCACCCGCGGGACGAGCTCGAGAGCTACGACGCGGCCGTGATTGGCTGCCTGTTTAGTCGAATCGCTGGATCGGCTTTAGACCGATCCAGCGATTTTGCATTCTCGGGTGCACTTGCGGCGGGCGGCCGTGCCGGCTCGTCAGCCGAGGTATGACTCGAGCGCGCGAGCCCGAGAGACGTGGCGCAGTCGCGACAGCGCCTTTTCCTTGATCTGCCGCACGCGCTCGCGCGTGATGCCGAGCAGCGCGCCAATCTCCTCGAGGGTCATGGGTTCGCTGCCGTCGAGCCCGAAGTAGAGGCGCAGGATCTTGGACTCGCGCTCCTTGAGGTGCGACAGCGCCTCCTCGATCGACTCGGTGAGCGCCTTCTCGAAGGTCTGCTCGTCGGGCGTCGGGTTGAGCGTATCGGGGAGATAGTCCAGCAGCTTGTTGTCCTCACCGGGGGCGAGCGGCGCATCGAGCGACAGATGCGTCTGCGAAATCGCCATTGTCTTGGCGACTTCTTCCTCGGTGATGTCCATGCCGTGCGCGATCTCTTCGTGCGTCGGATCGCGGCCGAGCTCCTGGAGCAGCGCGTTCGCGCGCTTGCCGATCCGATGGAGCGTCCCAGCGCGGTTGAGCGGCACGCGCACGATGCGCGACTGCTCGGCCAGTGCCTGCAGGATGGCCTGCCGGATCCACCACACCGCGTACGAGATGAACTTGATGCCCTTGGTCTCGTCGAATTTGTGCGCGGCGCGAATCAGGCCGAGGTTGCCCTCGTTGATGAGATCGGAGAGCGACACGCCTTGATTCTGGTATTTCTTGGCGACCGACACCACGAATCGCAGGTTCGACCGCACGAGCTTGTCGAGCGCTTCCTGATCGCCGGTGCGAATGTCTTGCGCCAGG
>DATISA010000208.1:0-7327 GCA_035469245.1 Gemmatimonadaceae bacterium | reverse complement strand
GAGCATTGTCAGGGTTCCTGCTCGACGGTCGTCCCATCACGGGAGTTCGAATAGATTGTTTGCCGTGCTCATCCATCGTATTCACAGCCGGTCCTGGTTCGTCCGAACCGCGCTCCTTGTCGCGGCCGCTGCCTGCGCGCGGCCGAGGCCAGCAGAAGTGCATTCGGTTCTCCAACCGGGAACGCTGGACGCCAACTGGTACGCCGGTGGCGCCGACTGCGCCGGCGTCTCACCGATTCGCGTGCGCGCATACAACGCGGATTTCTACATCCTTCGCCAGGCCGCCTGCACGAACTTCGAGAAGCCGTTTCTCTATCTCGTGTTCGGTAATGAGCGTGCGCTCCTCCTGGACACCGGCGCCGGTCACGTCGATGTGGCCACGCCAGTCGACACACTGATCCGCGCCTGGCTCGCTCGGCATCATCGACGGTCGATTGATCTCGTCGTCGCGCACAGTCATGGTCACGGCGATCATGTCGCAGGCGATTCACAGTTCGTCGGACGGCCGCGAACGACCATCGTTGGACGTGACTCGGCCGCGGTGCGCGCATTCTTTGGCATTCGCCACTGGCCAGACGACACGACCACGTTCGACCTGAGCGGTCGCGTGCTCGACATTCTCCCGATCCCCGGACATCAGCCGGCCAGTGTTGCCATTTACGATCGGCGTACGGGCGTGCTCTTGACGGGCGACACGTTCTATCCAGGTCGGCTGTACGTCCGAGACACGGCCGCATTCGCGCGAAGCATCGCGCGACTCGCCCAGTTTGCGCGTACCCACCAGGTGTCCCATTTCCTCGGCGCTCACATCGAACAGAGCCGCACGCCGTACCGCGACTACCCGGTCGGGACCGTCGATCAACCCGAGGAGCACGCGCTGGACCTCGGTCGCACACAGCTCATGGAGCTCGACTCGGTCGTTCACGCGATGCGCGGTCGAATCACGCGAACGGCACTGCGCGATCTCACGATCTGGCCACTCTCGCCGTAATCGTCGTCTCGCTACCCTTCTCCTAGAGGACCGCCGTACCAACCGCTCCCTGAGGACCATGACCGGCATGACGACCATTCATGACTTCGTGGCGGACCTGCGTGCCGCCCAACCCGACATCGACCACGTGCTCGATCGGCACTTGGCCGACCACGAGATTTTCCTCCCGCACGTGTTCATGGCGGATGTGACCCGATCGCTGTGCGCGATCGGCCCCACGCCCGCGGGCCGCGCCGTGATCGACGTGATCGCCGATCATTTCAAGCGCGGCGACGCAGGCGTGCGAGACGTCGTCCTCGCGTCATTCCTCGAGAATCTCGAGCCCGACGAGCCGAGTCAACGTGCGATCGTCGATGCGCTTCCGCCGGCGCTAGCGGATGCGCGCGAGCGGATGGCGGAAGGCGACCTGCCCGGGGGCACGGTGCGGTGAGGCGGTGACGACGTCACGACGACGAGCGCGGCGACGGGTCGAGCACGCCAAGCACAATCGTCACGACATGACGTTTCCCATCATCAATCAGATGGATCCATTCGTCCGTTGCCGCTGTGCCATCTACCGTGATCGATGCCACACCGCCTGACACGCTCTGCGGATTGCTCACGCTGATCTCGTACACGGTTTCACCGTGGCGGTAATCGAGTGCAAATCCAGGCCAAGCGGTCGGGATGCATGGATTGAGATAGAGACGGTCACCTCGCTTCTCGAAGCCGAGGATCCCTTCCAGCGCGACACGATAGCTCCAGCTTGCCGCACCCGTGTACCACGACCATCCGCCGCGACCCTCGTGAGCCGGAGCGGCATATACGTCACCGGCGACGACGTACGGCTCTGTCATGTATCGGCGCGTCTCGGCTGGTGTTCGCGTTCGCGACAGTGGGTTGAGCATTCTCATGAGACCGGCTGCCCTGTCGCCGTCTCCGAGCCGCGCCATCGCCAGGACAGTCCAAACCGCGGCGTGGGTGTACTGGGCGCCGTTCTCGCGAATGCCGGGCAGATAGCCCTTGATGTAGCCCGGGTCACGTATCGATCGATCGAACGGCGGAGCGAGCAGCAAGAGGAGCCCGACGTCGTCGCGGATCAAATGCTCGTTCACCGAACCCATGGCGACGCGGGCGCGTCCCGGGTCCGCCGCGCCTGACAGCACGGCCCAGCTCTGCGCGATGGCGTCGATGCGGCATTCGTCAGCGGCGGCCGTGCCGAGCGGCGTGCCGTCGTCGTAGAAGGCGCGCCGATACCACGCTCCGTCCCAGCCCACGCGCTCGGCAGCGTCCGCATAGTCGACGGCGCGTGCACGCCACCGCCCCGCTGCGTTCGCATCGCCGCGCGCTTCCGCGTGGACAGCGAATGCACGCAGCGTGGCCGCGAGGAACCAGGCCAGCCATACGCTCTCGCCCTTGCCGTGCACCCCGACGCGATTCATGCCGTCGTTCCAATCGCCCGCGCCCATGAGCGGCAATCCGTGGTCGCCGACGGTGCAGGCGTGCTCGATCGCCCGCACACAGTGCTCGTACAGCGATCCGGTCACCTCGCTGACGATCGGAAGATCGTAGGCCTCTTGTTCGCCCGGGCCGAGCTGGCGCATGTGCAGGTATGCCGCAGGCGCGTCCAGCACACCGCTGTCACCCGTGACGCGAACGTAATGATCGGCGACGAACGGCAGCCAGGCGAGATCGTCGGAAAAGCGCGTTCGCACGCCGCGCCCGGATGGTTCGTGCCACCAATGCTGTACGTCGCCTTCAACGAACTGGCGGCTCGCCGCGCGCAACAGATGCTCGCGTGTGATCGCAGGCTCGGCGTACACGAACGCCATCGAATCCTGGAGCTGATCGCGAAACCCGTACGCCCCACTCGACTGGTAGAGCGCCGACCGTGCCCACATCCGACATGAGAGCGCCTGGTACAACGACCACCGATTCAGCAGCACATCGAATTCCGCGTCCGGCGTTCGCGCACTGATCACCGATAAGCGGGCGTTCCAGGCATCCGCGGCATCGCGAATCGTGCTCGCCGCGGCATCTGGTGAGCCGTAGCGCTCGATCAGCTCACGTGCGGCTGCGTCGCTCTCGGCGGCGCCGAGTAGCACAACGACGTCGTGCGTCGCGTCGGGCTGAAGCGTGATCGCGCACTGCAGGGCCGCGCATGGATCGTAGCCGGCCCCGGTGGCACCGGAGAGTTGCGCCGCACCCAAGCCCGCCGGTGCGGCAAGGTCTCCGTTCCGTCCGAGGAAGTGGTCGCGCCGCGCCGTGTGACTCGAGACGGTCTCGCTGATCCAGGAAAATGCTACCCGGGTCGTGAAATCGGGCGCGAAGAAGTTCTGCGCGAACAGGGCGCCCGAGCTCGCGTCGTATCGCGTGTGAAGTTGATGCCGCGTCCGCTCCCGCTCCGCGCCGAGGACCCACTCGACGTAGCTCGTCAGCGACAGATGCCGCGGTGCGGTGCTCCGATTGATGATCCGTAGATGTGCGATCTTGACGGCGTCCGCGCGCGGCACACCAAGCGTCAGCTCGGTGACGATGTCGCCACGGGTGTGGGAGAACCGCGTCACTCCTGGGGCATGCGTCACCAGGTATCGCGACGACGATGACTCTTTGCCAGTTGCGAACGACGGCGCTGGCGTCGGCGTCCAGGTTGCGCCGGTATCGGTGTCTCGCAGATAGAGCACTTCGCCGCATGGATCGGAGACCGGATCGTTCGACCACGGCGTCAACCGAAAGAAGTGGCTGTTCTCGGCCCACGCGAAGCCACCACCACGCTCGGTTATGCAAAAGCCCATGGCGGGATTCGCGATGATGTTCGCCCACGGCGCTGGTGGCACTCGGTCGCCGGCAACATCGATGGTGTAGTCGCCGCGTCTGGTGAGCCCGCCGTAGCCATTCGCGGGCGGCGCGGTCACGGAACCGTCGACCGCCGGAGATGATGCGTCGCGGTCGGTGCCTGCCGCCACATCCGGCGGCTCGGCAGGGGCGCGGGTGGCATGGCTGAGGATGTTGGCCGCCACGATCTCGCCGAGCCCAACGCCGTCACACGTGACGTGAATGCGTGCGACCGCGCGAATCAATGCGGTGTCGTCCGACGACAAGTGGTCGGCACGACGAACGAACACGCCCCCCGGTCGCTCGAGCACGCCGCCCTCGCCGGACGAAATCGCGACAGTCATGAGTTGATCGTGAAGGTCCTGCGCGTACGAATGCGTCTTCGTGTTCAGAATCACGAGATCCGACCGAATGCCCTTCATGCGCCAATACCGGTGCGCCACGAGCAGCTGCCTCACGCTCGCCAGACCGGCCGGCGTGCGGATCGTCGCAAGGACGATCGGCCAGTCGCCCGAGATTCCCTGCGCCCACAACGCGGACTGACCGAGCGTGACAGCTTCACGCTCGGCCGCCGAAGCGCGGAGCGCCTCGTGCGGGTAGATGAGTGCGCCGGCCAGCTCCTGATAGAGCGCGATGTCTGCCGGCGCAATGTCGAGATCGCGCAACTCCACTTCCGTTTCAGTTCGCGCCAGACTCAACGCACGATCTCCAGCGGCGCTGTCGCGATACCGATCGGCGAGTTGCAGCGCCGCGTCACGCGTCGGGGCCACCGCCGTTGTGAAGGTGACCATCGCCGAGCGGCCCGGCTCGATTCGTACGCGCACACGAAGCGCGATGATCGGATCGAGCACGGCGCCGACGGTTCCGGACAGCGCCCCGTCGCGATCGAGCGCGAGCGGCACACGAACGGATCGGCCTCGCCCAAGGAAGCGCGCCCGATCCGTCTCGCAGCTGACGTCGCCGACCCGTTCCGGGCCGGACGCGACGACATGGACGCACCATGGCCACGCTTCGTCGGCAGAGCGCGGCCGACGGCTGGCGAGCAATGCGCCGTCGTGTACTCGTTCCGTTTCCACGAACAGTTTCTGAAACGCCGGATGGGCGCGATCCGCGTCGGCGGGACAGAGCACGACTTCACCGTAGCTGGTCAACTCCAGCTCGCGTGTCACGCGCGAGCGGTTGACGAGCGTCACGCGGCGCAGCTCGGCCTGCTCGCTGGCGACCACCACGATCTCGGTGTGCGTCTCCACTGCGCCGTCCCGCCGCGCAAAGACGACGCGATCGGCCGCGAATGTCGCGCGATAGGACACGGGCGTCGCGCATGTCGGCTGATACGCCGCCGACCAAAACGTCGCCGCGGTGAGATCCTTGACGTAGATCCAGTGGCCGGTGTCATCGCGCGCCGCGTCGGCGCGCCACCGTAACACGTCGACGCCGTTCGCTCTGCTGTACCCGCCCCCCGCGTTCGTGAGCAGGACGCTGTAGCTGTTCCCGCCGAGGAGAGCGACGTGAGGCTCGGGCGTGTGCGGCGTGCTCACCTCGTGGACAGCGATCCGCGTTGCCGATGCGGCGGCCGGCATCACGACCGGAGCGTCCGACTGCGCGGGACGCGGGACGTACCGGCGCGGGATGCGTTCGTCCAGCAGGAGTGCCGTTGCCCGAACCGCCGCGTCGGCCATGAACCGGCGTTGCCAGGTTCCTTCGCTCTGCGCGGCACCAATGCTCAGCGCATTATCGAAGGCGACCAGGGTCATCCCGACATGGTGCGCCATGTGCGTTCGCACCACGGCGGCGCGCTGATCCTCGCCGTGCCGCGTGTAATCGAGCGCGTCGTAGAAGCCGTACTGGCCGAATGCTCCCCGCTCCTCGAGCACGGCGAGGTTCTTCAACGCCTCGTGGGCGTCGACCGCCAGCGCCAGAGCCGTCGCGTACGGGGCGATGACGAGATCGGACGCGAGGCCGCGCTTGAGCGCCAGATCGGGCACACCGAACGCGCGATACTGGTACGTGTCGTGGCGGTCGCGAAGATTATACGCGGACTCGGAGATTCCCCACGGCACGTCGCGCGTCTCGGCGTACGCCACGTGCCGGTCGACCGCCGCGTGGCATGTTTGGTCGAGCAGCGAGAACGGCCGTGCCGGCATGACGAGTAGCGGCATGAGGTACTCGAACATGGTGCCGCTCCACGATGCGAGCGCCGTCGCGCCGTCGGCAACGGTGAGCGATCGCCCGAGGTGAAACCAATGCTCGACAGGCACGTCGTTCTTCGAGATCGCCATGAAGCTGGCGAGTCGCGACTCCGACGCGAGCAGATCGTACAGCGCCTCGTCGCGCGTGCCGGAGCGCGCGTCGTAGCCGATCGAGAACAGGCGGCGCCGCTCGTCGTAAACGAGTTGGAAGTCCATGGCCGTCGCCATGTCGCGAGCCCTGACGGCCAGCGCGTCGAGTCGCGCAACGAGCGCCGCTGCCGCCGGCGACGACGGCGCGACGTCGCGAAGCGAGACCGACGCATCGCATTCGGCATCGAGGTCGAGGCTCGATAACTCGTCCGCGGTGGCGTGGAGTCGTTGCCGCACCCAGAGGTTCGCCGCCGCGACGTCGGGATAGTCGGTCGTGGCTCGGCGACGAAGCTCGAGAACGGCCGATTGATACGCGACGAGACGCTCGCCCACCCACGCGCCGTTGGCGTCCTCGCGAGGACCGATCTCGGCCTCGATCGCGGCCCAAACGCGCCCATCATCCACCGGCGTGAGCGCCATCTCCAAACACCCCTGCGCGACCGCGACGAGATGGCCCGCAAGGTTGCCCGAATCCACCGTCGAGACGTACGGCGGATCGAGCACGGTGAGATCGGCCAGGCTGTACCAGTTGAAGAAATGCCCCTGGATTCGCGGCATCCGGTCCATGGCGTCGAATGCGCGCTCGAGCCGGTCGATCGTCTCGCCGCGCGTCAGGAATCCGAGATCGCCGGCCGACGCGGTCGCGAGGAGCTGGAGACCGATGTTCGTTGGAGACGTGCGCGACGCGATCAGCGGTTCGGGCGTCTCCTGGAAATTGTCCGGCGCGAGCCAGTGTGTTTCCGCGGTGACGAACCGATCGAAGAATCTCCAGTGACGCAACGCGAAGCGGAGTGCCGCCGCGCGCTCACCGGCGTCGAGGACGAGCGAACGGCGACGGACAGGCGCGCTCAGCGCGAGCGCCGTTTCCGGTACCAGAATCCACGCAACGGTAAGCGCCGTCCAGGCGACGGCGGACGACCACCACGGGAGCCCGCGCGCCATCGGGTCGACGTTGGCGTGCCACGCAGCGGCCGCCATGATGCCAGCGCCGAGGAGAACCGACGGCCACATGCGGCGCCAAATGGAGCGCCGATCATGTCCCGTCGTCTGTTCGGCGTGGGATGCGGTTTGCCACTCGAGCAGCCGACGGCGCGTCCAGCGCACGCGAATGACGGTCCGCGCGATCGCGTCCGTCGCGAGCAGTGCCTGGTCGGGCAGCAGCACGACCGCCAACGCGAATTGC
>DATISA010000207.1:0-2767 GCA_035469245.1 Gemmatimonadaceae bacterium | reverse complement strand
GACATGGGCCGTCGTCATGCCGAGGTTTTTCTCGAGCTGTTGAAAGGAGAAGGATTCGCCCGGCCCAACCCCAGGCCGATGTTTCCCAACCCACCGGGACTGCTTCGGCTCGAACCGCATTCAGTGGGACTGCGTGATCGTATCTGGTGGGGCTCAGCGTCCAATGCGACTGCGATCTGGGCGGCGCAGCACGAGATGAACCTGCAAAGCTCCACGCTCAAGGCGGACGAGTCGGGCGAGCCATTTCACGTCCAGCAGGCTCGCCAGATCCGCGTCTTTCGGCAAGCGTGGACCGATGCCGGACACACGCGGGAGCCGCGCGTCTCGGTGTCTCGATCCATCTTCGCCTTGATGAACGACCGCGACCGCGCTTACTTCGGTCGCGATGAGAGCAGTGATCAGATAGGAATCATCGATAACATGCGGGCCGTGTTCGGTCGGTCCTATGCTGCCGAGCCGGAGCTGTTGGTTGAACAACTGCGGACGGATGAGGCGATCGCCGAAGCTGACACGCTGCTTCTGACCGTGCCCAACACGCTCGGCGTCGAATACAATGCGCACGTGCTCGAATCGATCCTCAGGCACGTCGCGCCCGCGCTGGGGTGGCGATAGGCTCGCCGTCGATCCACCCGGGCCCGGCATACGCTCCCCTTGCGTTTCTACTCATCACCAGAAATATTGGCGATACATAGAAACCACAGGGGACGATGCCCAACGCGACCGTCGAGGTTCTTCGCGGCACGCTCGACCTGCTGATTCTGAAGGCCGTGAGCGGCGGTCCGGTGCACGGTTATGCGGTGGCGCGGTGGATCGAGCAGGCGACCAACGACGTGCTCCGCATCGAGGAAGGCACCCTCTACCCCGCCCTGCATCGACTCGAGACGAAAGAGTGGATCAGCGCCGAGTGGGGCACGTCGGAGAGTAACCGACGAGCGAAGTTTTACACGCTGACCCCAAAGGGCCGCGCACAGTTACGGCGCGAGCTGGACACCTGGACGCGCTACGCCAGCGCCGTTTTCGCCGCGCTTGCGGCATCGCCGACTCCGAGGTCAGCATGAAGCGTAGCGCGGCATGGCGGCGCTATCTCACCTTCTGGCGCGCCGACATCGAGCGAGACGTCGAGGACGAGCTCGCGTTTCACACCGCGATGCGTGTCGACGAGTACATGGCGCGCGGCATGACCGAGGCCGAAGCGCGAAGAGCCGTGGCCGAACGGCTCGGTGATATCGGCGCGGCGCGAGACGAATGCGTGGAGTGGGGAGAGATTCGCGCCGCGCACGCACGACGCGCGAGCGTGCTCGATGGACTTCGATCGGACGTGCGCTACGCCATTCGGTCGCTCCGTCGGGCACCGGCGTGGACTGCCGTCGCGCTGCTCACGATTGCGCTGGGCGTCGGTGCGACGACGACGGTGTTCAGCGTGGCGGACACGCTGCTGGTGCGTACGCTGCCGTATCCAGCATCCTCGCGCGTGTATCTGGCGCAACGGCAGTGGACGGCCGGCAAATCGATCGTCCCGTCGGCGCTGCCCTTCGGAATGGCGAAGATGTGGCGCGAGCGTTCACACACCATCGAGGATGCCGTCCTCGCCAGTGGAGGAAATCCTGCCACGCTCCTCTCGGGAAGCGACTCGCTCCGGATCACGACCGCGCACGCCGAGCCGGGGTTCATTGCCTTCGCGGGAGCGCGCCTCTTGCGAGGCCGAGTGCCTACGCCGGAGGAAGTCACACCGGCTGCACATTTGATGTTCCTCACGGAACAGCTTTGGCGTACCGCGTTCGACGCATCACCTGATGTCATCGGCCGCACGATGAAGCTGGACAGCGAAGACTGGACCGTCGTCGGCGTGATGCCGGCTTCGCTCACGATTCCGAGCTTTCGCTCGCAGCGCGCCGACCTCTTGCAGCTCGTCAACGCCACCGAACCAGCGAGCGGCTCGATCCTCGTGCGCCTCGAGCCGGGTGTCACGCGCGAGGCCGCGACGGCCGAGCTCAACGCCATCATGAAGAACTCGAACCTGCCCGACGTGCGCCCGGGCCCGTGGCCGATGACGCTGACGCTCACCCGACCACAGGATTGGCTCGCAATTCGTCAGCCACTCGTGATGCTCACGGCCGCGGTCGCGCTGCTGCTGCTCGTTGCCTGCACCAACGTCGCCCACTTGCTGCTGGCACGCGGCGCCGCGCGGCAACGAGAACTGGCCGTTCGCCATGCGATCGGCGCCAGTCGGTCGCGCCTCGTGCGGCAGCTCGCTACCGAAAGCCTGCTGCTCGCGCTGCTCGGTGGAACGCTCGCCGTGGTGATTGGGTGGGGCGGCCTGCACGTCCTCATGGCGCTGCGGCCGGAGGGTCGCGACTTCAACGCACTCACGTACGTGTCGCCCGATCGTGGCATGATTGCGATTGCCGCCGTGCTGGCCATTGGCTGCGGTCTCGTGGTCGGCTTGCTCGCGGCGGCGCGCAGCGCGCATCGCGATCTGGCGGTCGATCTGCGTGTCGGCGCAGCGAACGCCGAGTACGGAGCTCGCCGGCTTCGGTCGCTGCTCGTCGTGGGCGAAGTCGCGGTATCGGCGACGCTGCTCGTTGGCGCCCTGCTTCTCGTGCACACACTCTTCGCGCTCGAGCGCACGGATCTCGGCTTCGATGCGCGCGGCCTCTACGGAATCACGCTTCGCGTCCCGAACGGAATGAATGGCCCCGACCGGGCGGCCTTTGCGGCGGAGGTGCGTGACCGCGTCGCCCGCGCTCCCGGAGTCGAGCACGCCGTC
>DATISA010000206.1:0-17668 GCA_035469245.1 Gemmatimonadaceae bacterium | reverse complement strand
CGCGAGCGGAACTGCGCTCGCTCCACTAACCGGCGCCAATCGGGAAGGAGCGTGTATGGAGCAAGTGACCGAGACCAGATCGTCGAAGGGTTACTTCCGATCGTCTCCGTCCACCGCGTTCGATCAATACCTGCAAGACATTCAGAAGCTCCCGTTGATCAGTGATCCGGAAGAGGAACGCCGATTGGCGCGACGGGCGCAAAAGGGAGACGAAAAAGCAGCGGAGCGCCTCGTAACCGCCAACCTGCGCTTCGTCATCTCCTACGTCAAAAAATACCAGGGACATGGCCTCGATCTCAGCGAGCTCGTCGCCATCGGAAATGAAGGCCTCCTGAAAGCAGTCCGAAAATTCGATCCGGACCAGGGGGTCAAATTCATTTCGTACGCCGTCTGGTGGGTCCGGCAGGCGGTGCTCAAAGCCCTCGCCGAGCAAACCCGATCTGTCCGCATCCCGCTCAACCAGAATTCGCAGCTCATCCGACTCGCGCGCGCCGAAACGATCCTGGCTCAGGTGCTCAAGCGCGACCCCACCGAAGACGAAGTCAGCCGCCTGCTCGAGGACACGCCGGAAAACGTCCGCGCCGCGAAGCAGATGTCGGCCACCGAGATCTCCCTCGACGCTCCCATCGACCGTTCCGACCGCGAAGCTTCCACCCTGGGCGAGCGATTCGCCGGCGTCGACGGCACCGAGATCGAAGAGGTCACCGATTACAAGCTGATGCGCGAGTTCATCGATCGCGTATTCAAGAAGTATCTCACACCGCGCGAACGAAAGATCCTCTATCTCTACTACGGGCTCGAGGAAGGCTCCGAGGCAATGACCCTCGAGAAGATCGGCGCGCTGATGGGTGTGACCCGCGAGCGCATTCGCCAGATCCGCGAGCGCGCCTTCGAGAAGCTCCGTGAGTCCCCCGACGGCCGCGCGCTGAGCGGCTTCTGGGCGGCATAACGCGCGAACCGCTCCTCCGCGGCAAGCAGCACACGTCTTGCCCTTGAAACGCCTACCGCGCTCCGCGCGGTAGGCGTTTCGGCTTCTCAGGATGGCGTACGGGGTGCACGTGCTGACAACCGAGGTCATTCCGGCATTCGTGAATCCACACGCCGGCAACGCCGACGCGGCGCGGGCCGCGCTGGAGTCGGTTGGCGGATTCGCCATACGTGAGCTGCAGCCCGCGACGCTCGCGTCGCAGGTGCAGGACGTCATCCGCTCCGGCGCCACTCGCATCCTCATCGCCGGCGGCGACGGATCGATCGCCGGCGCCGCCAACGCGCTCGCCGGACACGATGCGGAGCTGGCGATCCTGCCTTGCGGCACGCTCAATCATCTCGCCAAGGATCTCGGCCTGCCGCTCGACCTCGAGGAGGCTGCGCGCGTGGCTCGAGACGGCGTTGCGGTGCCTGTGGATGCCGCGGTAGTGAATGACCGGATCTTCCTCAACACGAGCTCGGTGGGCGCGTATGTAAGCTTCGTCCGCGCGCGCGAGCGGCTCGAACGCCGCCTCGGTTACCACATCGCGACACTCGTCGCGGCAGCGAAGCTGCTCGTTCGAATTCCGAGCTTTCGCGTATCCGTGAACGTTGGTGGCGTGGCGCGCCAGTATCTCACGCCGCTCGTCTTCATCGGCGTTGGCGAGCGCGAGCTCAAGCTCCCCACGCTCGGCGCTCGCGTGCCCAATGGCCGCTCAGGACTTCACGTGATGGTCGTGCGACGACGATCGGGCGCGAGGGCGCTCGCCACCGCGCTCGCCGCTGCCGCCCGCGGAGTACGTGCCGTCGCAAAGACGCCCGCCATGGATGCGTTCGTCGTCGACGCGTTCACCATCGAGTCCCGAACCCGCCGGATCGCGGTGGACGGAGAGATCGTGACGGAAATGCCGCCGCTGCGATTTCGGCACATTCCGGGGCATCTGCGAATCGTCACGCGGCGCGTGGAGGCCGGTGCCTGAGCCGAGCTACCCGCTATCACGCGTATTCGCGTAGCTTTCCTGCGTGACGTCAGTCGCCACGAGTTCCCATCCCACCCGCACCACGGTTCCCGCGCCCACGAGAACGATCGACCGCGCGCTCGCGGACCGCCTCGCGGCCATCGTCGGCGAGCGTCGCGTGCTCTTTCGGCCAAGCGAGCTGCTCACATACACGGCCGATGCACTTCCTTCGTATCACAAGCAGCCGGCGCTGGCGGTGTTTCCGGGGACGCGAGACGAGGTAATCGCCGTGGTGCGCGAGCTCGCGGCGGGACAGATCCCGTTCGTACCGCGCGGAGCCGGCACCGGACTCTCCGGCGGTGCGCTGGCCGACGGCGTCGTGCTCGTTGGACTCAACCGACTGACGCGCATCCTCTCGATCGACGCCGAGAATGGGCTCGCGGTCGTGGAACCGGGCGTCGTGAACGTGGCGCTGAGTCGCGCCGTCGCCGCGTACGGCTTGCACTACGCGCCAGATCCATCGAGCCAGACCGCATGCACGATCGGCGGCAACGTCGCCGAGAACGCGGGTGGGCCGCACTGCCTCAAGTACGGCGTGACGACGAACCACATCGTCGCGTTGACCGTGCTGCTGCCGAGTGGCGAGATCGTGAAGCTGGGCACCGCTGATGGCGAGCACGAAGGCTACGACCTGGTGGGTGCGTTCGTGGGCTCCGAGGGCTGCTTCGGCATCGCCCTCGAGGTCACCGTGCGGCTGTCGCGCAACCCCGAGGCGGTACGCACGCTGCTCGGCGACTTCATGTCGATCGACGCCGCGGCGCGCACGGTGTCCGCCATCGTAGCCACGGGAATCATCCCCGCGGCGCTGGAGATGATCGATCAGGCGACGATCCGCGCCGTCGAGGCATCGATTTACGCGGCCGGATACCCGACCGACGCCGCCGCGGCGCTGCTCATCGAGCTCGATGGCGCAACGGCCGGGATCGAGCGCGACGTCGCGACCGTGGAGGCACTGTGCAAGTCGAACGGCGCGCGCACCGTCCGGATTGCGCGAGACGAAGTCGAACGCGCCAAGCTCTGGCAAGGACGCAAGAAGGCGTTCGGAGCGATGGGCCGCGTGTCGTCGCACCTCGTCGTGCAGGATGCGGTCGTGCCACGAACCAAGCTGCCCGAAGTGCTCGCCGAAATCCATCGAATCGGCCAGGCACATCGCGTGAACGTGTGCAACGTCTTTCACGCCGGCGACGGCAACCTGCATCCGAACATCACCTATGACGCGTCGGATGCGGACGAGACGGCGCGCGTGCACGTCGCGATGCGTGAGATGATGACGGCGTGCGTGAAAGCGGGCGGCACGATCACGGGCGAGCACGGTGTAGGACTCGACAAGGTGCCGTACATGGAGATGATCTTCTCGCCCGATTCGCTGGCGACGATGTGCATGCTCCGTGAGGTCTTCGATCCCGAGCGGCGTGCGAACCCCGGCAAGGTCGTTCCCGTCCATGCGTGCCGGGAATGGAACATGGCGCCGGCGGCCCGGCACACGGCGACGAACACGTGACCACGATCATGCTCGATTCGGTCGAGGCGGTGCGCGACACGATCCGCGAGGCGGCATCGCGCGGAATCAGTCTGCGAATCGTGGGACGAGGCACGTGGCTGGACGCGGGCCGACCGGTGCACGCCAGCGGCTCGGTGTCAACGCGCGACCTTGCCGGAATCGTCGACTACGTGCCCGGCGACCTCACGCTCACGGCGCGCGCCGGAACCTCACTCGCCGAGATTCGCGCGGCCACCGCAGAGCACAACCAGTGGCTGGCGCTCGATCCGTTCGGGTCCGACGACGGCACCGTTGGAGCAACGGTGGCCACGGCGTCGGCCGGCCCGCTCGCTACGTTCTTCGGCACGCCGCGGGATCTCGTGCTCGGGATCGAGTTCGTCACCGGCGGCGCAACGGTGGCACGCGGCGGAGGACGCGTGGTGAAGAACGTCGCCGGCTTCGACATCACGCGACTCCTCACCGGGTCGTGGGGCACGCTTGGCGTGATCACGGAGGTGACGCTGCGGCTGCACGCGAGGCCGGAGGCGGACGTCTCGTTCGCCGTCTCGATCGGCGGCACCGAAAACGACCTGTCCCGTCTGAGAGAGACGTTGCGCCGCCTTCCGTTCACCCCGTACGCGTGCGAGGCCGTGAACTCGGCGCTCGCCCGCGCGCTGCAGCTAGGCGACCACCCGGTTGCGCTCTTCAGGCTTGGCGGCAACATGGAAGCAGTGAGCGCGCAGCGCGCCGCGCTCGTCGAAGTTGGCGAGACGAGGGAAATCGACGGCGACGTGTGGCATCGTCTGCGACACGCGGAGCCGGGCGACGCGTTCGTGTTCCGTCTCTCGCGACGCCCGGCGCAGATCGGCGCGACCTGGACCGAGGCGATGGACGTCGCGCGCGCCTGCCCGGGCACTCTGGTGCACTGTGCGCCGGCGCGTGGAACCGCTCGATGCATCGTGCCTCCGCGGTCCGGGCTTGTCCAGACGCTGAGCGCCGTTTTCGCCAGCGCCCAATCGAGCAGGATCGGCGAGCGGCTGAGCGACGACGTGTGGGCGGCCTGCTTCCCGCCGCCGCGTCGTGAGATCGATTCGCGAATCAAGGCGGCGTTCGACCCGACCAACGTGCTCAATCCGGGACTCCTCGGAGAAGTAGCATGAGCGCACCGACGCTTGTTCCAGCCGAGTGTGCACTACCCGGCAGCCCGCTCGACAAGGCGCGATCGGGGATCGATGCCTGCGTGCATTGTGGCTTTTGCCTGCAGGCTTGTCCCACGTACCTCACGCTGGAGGACGAGAACGACAGCCCGCGAGGCCGCATCGTGCTGATGCGTGCGCTGCTCGAGGGTACGCTCGGGCCCACGAGCGAGAGTGTGGAGACGCACATCGCCCGGTGCCTTGGCTGTCGAGCATGCGAAACGGTCTGTCCGTCGGGCGTCCCGTACGGGCACCTGCTCGAGGCGACGCGCGCGACTCTGGCCGAGCATCGGCCAATTCCGTTCGTCGCGCGACTGATCCTTGGCAGCTTTGAACGGCCGTGGATGCTGCGACTGACGATGGCGGGTGGCCGGCTGCTTCGCGCGGTGGGCATCTCGCGGCTCCTCTCGCGGCTCCCCGGCCGAATGGGCTTCGCGATGGCGATGCTGAGCTCGACCACGCGTCCACGCGCAGGCGAGCGAACGTACGCGCCAACCGACAGACAGTCGGCAAACGCCAGGCGCCGCGGAACAGTCGCCGTCCTTACCGGCTGCATCATGGAAGGGCTGTTTGCCGAAACCAACCGCGCCACCGAGCGAACGCTCGTGATGAACGATTACGCCCTCGTCGACGCGCCAGGGCAGCAGTGCTGCGGCGCTCTGCACGCCCACGCGGGCGACGATGCCGGCGCGCGACGACTGGCCAAAGCCAACATCCAGGCGTTCGAGCGGACGGGCGCGGAGTACATCGCCGTGAACGCCGCCGGATGCGGCGCGATGATGAAAGAGTACGGGCGACTTCTGGCCGACGATCCGGAATGGCGTGTCCGCGCGGACCGTCTCTCGGACAAAGTGCGCGACGTGAGCGAGCTCCTGTCGGCCGCTGGCCCCAAGCGCGGCGGCGCGGTGCGCATTCGCGTCGCGTACGACGCGCCGTGCCACTTGTTGCACGCGCAGCGAATCACGTCGTCAGCACTCGATTTGCTGCGCGCGATCCCCGAGCTCGAGCTCGTGCCGCTCGTCGAAAGCGACGTGTGCTGCGGCAGCGCCGGGATCTATAACCTGGTCGAGCCGGATACATCGAACATCGTGCTGGACCGCAAGCTCGGCAACGTCGCCACCGCGGATCCGGAAGTCGTCGCGTCCGGAAATCCGGGCTGCCTCATGCAGATCGGGGCCGGGCTGTTGCGGTCAGGCTCGCGAATCGGTACGGTGCATCCAGTGGAGCTCCTGGACCGGAGCTACGCTGCCGCGCGCAGGCATGGCGGCACGCTCGACGAGGCGGCATCAGAAGGGAGCAGGAGTACGACATGACGAACCCACTAGTTGCGTCAGCGACGCATCCACATGCCGGATCGATGCTCAACATCGCGGGGCAGGACGTCGTGCTCGCGTATGGCGACGTCCAGGTGGAGTACGATGCACTACGCTCGAGCGCGATCGTCGTCGATCGGAGCCACCGCGGGCGAATGCGATTCTTCGGCGACAAGGCCGGTGAAGCGCTCACCGGTCTCGTCACGAACGACGTGCTGGCGATTCAGCCGGGGCATGGGCAGTTCGGCGCCGCGCTTTCGGCAAAGGGACGCATCGTTGCCGATCTGAGAATTCTCGCGATGCCGGGCTCGTACATGGTCGACGCCGCGCCGCGTGCGTGGCCGGGATTCGTCGCGATGGTCAAGAAGTACGTCAATCCGCGACTCTCCGGATATCGTGACGAATCGCACGCGATCAGGGATCTCGGCGTGTTCGGTCCGACCGCGCGCCGGGTCGTGGCTCGGGTATCGGGAATCGGCGAGGACACGCTCGGTGCGATGGCAACATACGATCACATGAGCGTCGCGATCGACGATGCGGCGGTGACGTTGATGCGCGCACCCGATGCGGGAGTTGAAGGATACGACCTGCTCGTCCCATTCGAGTCGTTCGCGCGCATTTGGGACGCGGTGATCGCGGCGGGCGCGACGCCGGCCGGCCTCGGCGCGTGGGAGATTGCGCGAGTCGAGGCGGGCCGTCCGGAATGGGGAATCGACGTGGACGAATCGACGATACCGCAGGAAGCGAACTTCGACGAGCTCGATGCCATCTCGTACACCAAGGGCTGCTACATCGGCCAGGAAGTCGTGGCGCGTGTTCACTTTCGCGGACACGTGAACCGGCACCTGCGCGGTTTGCGTTCCGCCGCGCTCGAAGGGCCGCCAACCGGCGCGCAGCTCATCGACGCGTCGGGGAACCACGTCGGCGACATCCGGAGCTCGGTCTCCTCGCCGCGTCTCGGGGGCATCGCGCTTGGCATGGTGCGACGCGAGATCGCGCCCGGGACGAGTCTCACCGCCAAGTGGGAGGGCGGCGAGGGCCGCGTGGACGTGACGGTCATTCCTTTCGCCAGCTGAGTGGCGCGCGCGCTCGTTACCGGAGCGACGGGGCTCGTCGGGTCGTACATCGCTGAACGCCTGCTCCGCGACGGATGGACCGTGCGCGCGCTCGTCCGTCACCCATCGCCGTTTCTGACGGAGATCGGCGTCGCGACCGTGACCGGGGACGTCCTCGACGCCGACGGTTTTGCGCGCGCGGCCGCGGGCTGCGACGTGATCTTCCACGCCGCGGCGGCCGTGACGCCGCGAGGCGGATGGGAGGCGTACCGGCGCCTCAACATCGACGGAACGCTCGCCGCCATCGGCGCCGCCGAGCGATGCGGTGCGCGACTGGTTCAGGTCAGCAGCGTGGCCGTCTACGGAGCGGAAGGCCGGTATCGCGATCCCAGCCAGAAGACCGACGAAGATACGGTGCTCGGCCCGTTGCCCGAGCGCGCGTATTACGCGCGCTCGAAGCGCGAGTCCGAACAGCTGGTGATGCAGGCGCACGTGGAGGGGCGTATCTGGGCGACGGCCGTGCGGCCCGTGGTCGTGTACGGGCGGCGCGATCGGCAGTTCGTGCCGCGTGTCGCGCGCCTTCTGCGATTCGGCGTGGCGCCGATCATCGGCCGTGGCAGCTCGACGTTCTCGATCGTGCACGCGGCGAACGTCGCCGACGGAACGGTGCGAGCAGCGTTCGTCGAGCGCGCCGGCGGGCGGGCGTACAACCTGGCGAACGATTTCGACGTCACGGTCCGCCGTTTCCTCGAGCTCGCGGGCGACGGGCTTGGCAGCCGCGTGCGACTCGTGTCGATTTCCGCGCCCGTGGCTCGGCGCGGACTCGCGGCGGTGAAGGCGCTCGTTCGCGCGCTCACCGGTGGACGCCTGAGCGTCGTGTCCACCGCTTCGCTCGACTGGTTCGCGCGCGACAATCCGTTTTCATCGGAGCGTGCACGGCGTGAGCTCGGCTGGTCGCCGTCAGTGCGGCCGGAGGACGGGATTCCGGACGCGTTTCACTGGTGGGCGACGCATCACTGAACTCTAAAGCAAAAAAAAGGGCGCGACTTGCGTCGCGTCCTTTTTGCGTGCGATGAAGTTTGCCTTACGGCTTCTTCGTCGTGTCCTTCTTCATCGTGGTATCCATCTTGTGCGTGGTGTCCATCTTCATGCCCGTGTCCATCGCGGTCGGAGCCGGAGCCGGGGCGGGGGCCATGGCGGGCGGGGTGGTGTCCGTCTTGGCTTGTTCAGACTTGGAGCACGCAGTTGCAGCTACCGCGAGCACAGCGGCGACGAAAGCCAGGCGCTTCATGACATTCTCCTGAAGAGTAGGTCGAGTGATTCTTCCGCGTGGTCCGTGCACGCGATCTGGAAGCTCGGGGTGAGCGGCGTGAAACTTAGGGGTCCAGGAAAGCGTGTCAAGGCCGATAACCGTTCGGCAAGTTCGCGACGGGCAACGAGTTTCAAAATCGCTGCTTGCGACGCACGCGTGCCGCACCGGGTCTGACCCGGCTGCAGCTTCCGGGCCACTGGTCGCGTCGCTTCGGTGGATCTACCTTCCCGTACCTCGGGCCACTGGAGAGCTTCGATGTCTCAATCGAGTGCGCCGACCTCCGGTCACGTCGTTCGCGGGGCCTGTCCGCACGATTGTCCGGACACGTGCGCCATGCTCGTGACGGTCGAATCGGGACGCGCCGTGCGAGTTGCCGGTGATCCCGATCACCCGTTCACGCGTGGTTTTTTGTGCACGAAGGTGAATCGGTACGTCGAGCGGACGTATCATCCCGACCGCGTGCTGCATCCGATGCGGCGCGTAGGCCCCAAGGGCTCCGGCCGATTCGAACAGGTGTCGTGGGAAGACGCGCTGGACGAGATCGCGGCCCGATTGAATGCAATTCGCCACTCGAGCGAGGGGCCGCAGGCGATCCTGCCTTACTCGTACGCCGGAACGATGGGCATGGTGCAAGGGTCGTCGATCGACCGCCGCTTCTTTCACGCGATCGGCGCCTCGATGCTCGATCGCACCATCTGCTCGGCGCCCGGCACGGCGGGCATGCAGATGACCGTCGGCGCGAGCATCGGCGCCGATCCTGAAGGGATGCCGGAGAGTGATCTCGTGATCCTCTGGGGAACGAACACGCTCACGTCGAACCCACATCTGTGGCCATTCGTGCTCGAGGCGCGAGCGCGTGGCGCGCCGGTGATCGCGATCGATCCCATTCGCACGCGCACCGCCGCGCAGTGCGACGAGTGGATCGCGATCCGTCCGGGAACGGACGCGGCGCTCGCGCTGGGAATGATGCACGTGCTGCTCGAGCGCGGGCTCCAGGATGACGAGTTCATCGCCGCGCACACGCTCGGCTTCGATCAGCTGCGGAGCCGCGTGGCGGAATATCCTCCCGAACGTGTGAGCCAGATCACCGGAATTCCCGTTGAGACGATCGTCGCGCTGGGCGAGCGGTATGGGCGCGCGAAGGCCGCGTTCCTGCGAGTGAACTATGGCCTGCAGCGGCACGGCGGCGCCGCCATGGCCGTGCGCACGATCGCCTGTCTGCCCGCACTCACCGGCCACTGGCGCCGACCCGGCGGCGGCGTGCAACTCTCATCTAGCGCGAATTTCGAGTTCAACAAGCAGGCGCTGTTTCGCGTCGACCTGTCGCCGCCCGTGCGGACGATCAACATGATCCGGCTCGGCGAGGCCCTGACCAGGCCGGATGCGGGAATCGGAGGACCGCCGGTGCGAGCGATCGTCGTGTACAACTCCAATCCCGCGGCCGTGGCGCCGGATCGCAACGAAGTCCTCGACGGATTCCGCCGCGAAGATCTTTTTACCGTGGTGCTGGAGCATTTCCAGACGGACACGGCGGACTACGCCGATTTCGTGTTGCCAGCCACGACGCAGCTCGAGCACTGGGACATACACCTCGCGTACGGGCATCACTACCTGTCGCTGAACCGGCCGGCGATCGAGCCGCTCGGGGAGGCGTTGCCGAACACGGAGATTTTCCGGCGGCTCGCCGCGCGAATGGGACTGTCGCATCCGTCGCTTCAGGACGACGATCTCACGGTGATTCGGCAGGCGCTCGACACGGCGAGCGAAAAGCTGGCCGGCCTCACGCTCGACGCGCTGCTCGAGAAGGGCTGGCTTCGTCTCAACGTACCGAAGCCGTATCTGCCGTTCGCCGAGGGTGGATTCCCCACTCCCTCGGGCAAATGCGAGTTCTACTCGGAGCGGATGGCGCGCATGGGCCTCGATCCGCTCCCCGCCTTCACACCGCCCTATGAATTCCCGGACGCCGTCCCGGCGCTGGCGGCGCGCTTCCCGCTCACGTTGATCTCGTCCCCGGCACACCAGTTTCTCAATTCTACTTTTGTAAACGTCGACTCGCTCCGTCGCGCGGCCCGGGAGCCGGAGTGCCTGCTCCACCCCGTCGACGCCGCGTCACGCGGCATCGGCGCCGGGGCGCGAGTGGTGATCCACAACGACCGCGGCGCGTTCACGGCCGTCGCGCGAGTGGAGGAAACGATCCGCCCCGGCGTAGTGTGGGCGCCGTCGATCTGGTGGGGGAAGTACGCGGCCGACGGAGCGAACGCGAACCAGACCACGTCCCAGCGCGAGACGGACATGGGACGAGGGCCGGTGTTCTATGACAATCTCGTGGAAGTAGGGCTCGCCGACTGAGTGACGGCGGACGGCCGACGGCGGGCGCTAACAGCGGGAATGCCAAACGGCGGAAGTGCCAAACGACGGGAGCGCCAAAGAGCGAGAGTGCCAAACGGCGTCAAGAGCGGAACTGACAAACTCCGCGAAACGGCGCGCTGAACGGCCGTCGCTGCTGCAGGCAGCCGTCTGCATTCACGCTGCGCGGTTTGACCCGCCGTTGACGCGCCTTGACCAGCGCTCTTCGCGCAGTTCGGCACCTGCGCCGTTGACGCAGTTTGGCACCTTCGTCGTTTGGCGCCTCCGCCGTTAGGCACCTCCGCCGTTTGGCATTCCCGCCGCTAGCGCCCGCCCTCTGCCGTTCGCCCCTTCGCCCTTGCGCCTTCTCCGTTCCGGCTCCTTCATTGCAGCAGTAACGCTCGACTTCAGGACCCGGAGAGGACGTGCAGGCGCATCCCGAAACACTCGGCGCTCTCAAGCGCTCGCCATATGGCGTTCCCGAACGCGCGTTTCGTTCAGTGAAGGACGAGATGCGCCAGAATCTGCTCGAGCGGCTCTGCCAGGGCGGGCCGCTGTTCGCCGGCGTGATCGGCTACGAAGACACCGTCATGCCGCAAATCGTCAACGCGATTCTGTCGCGACACAACTTCATCCTGTTGGGGCTGCGCGGGCAGGCGAAGTCGCGCATCCTTCGCGCGCTGGTCAATCTGCTCGACGACTCGATGCCGATCGTGGCCGGAAGCGAGATCAACGACAATCCGTTCGTCCCGATCTCCAAATACGCGCGCAATCTGATCGCCGAGGCTGGTGACGAGACACCCATCGCCTGGGTGGGACGCGAGAATCGCTACGTCGAAAAGCTCGCCACGCCGGACGTCACGATCGCCGATCTCATCGGCGACCTCGATCCGATTCGGGCGGCACGCGGCGGACATTTGCTCTCCGACGAGCTCACGATTCACTACGGGATGCTGCCCCGTGCCAATCGCGGCATCTTCGCGCTGAACGAACTGCCCGATCTCGCGGGGAAAGTGCAGGTCGGCCTGTTCAATGTGATGCAGGAAGGCGACGTGCAGATCAAGGGCTATCCCATTCGACTGCCGCTCGACGTGCAGCTCTGCTTCACGGCCAATCCCGAGGACTACACGGCGCGCGGCAAGATCATCACGCCGCTCAAGGACCGCATCGGCAGCGAGATCACGACGCACTATCCGTCGACCATCGACCTTGGTATGGACATCACGCGACAGGAAGCGTGGACGTCGCGCGAGAGTCGCCCGGTGCGTATCCCGGATTTCATCGCCGAAGTAATCGAGCGCGTCGCGTTCGAGGCGCGAAACGATCGCCGCATCGACAAACGATCCGGCGTGTCGCAGCGAATGCCGATCACGGTCACCGAGAACGTCGTGTCGAACGCCGAGCGTCGCGCGATCATCTCGGGCGACGCGGAGATCGTGCCGCGCATCTCGGACATCTACGCCGCGCTGCCAGCGATCACCGGCAAGATCGAGCTCGAATACGAAGGCGAGCTGATAGGTGGGTCGACGATCGCGCGCGAGCTGATTCGCCGCGCTGCCGACGCGACCTTTCAGGAACGCGCCGGCGGCGTGAACGTCGACGATATCATCATGTGGTTCGACGAGGGCGGCGCGCTGCAGGTCGCCGACGAAGCGCGATCCGACATTGCGCTCAAGGGCTTCGAGATCGTGCCGGATCTGCTGCGCATCGTGCATCACGTCGGACTGGCGCCCGAGGACGACCCGGGAACCGCGGTCGCGGCGTGCGAGCTCGTGCTCGAGGCGCTCGTCGCGCGCAAGAAGATCTCGCGAACGGACGCCGGCCAGTACGGCCGGGCGAATCCGGAGCCACGGCGCCGTCCGAATCAGGATCTGTTCGGCGGCGGCCTGGCGTGAGCGCACGACTCTCGGTGCGCGCGGCTGATCTCGACGACCTCTCGTCGGTCGTCGAGCTCAGGCTGGCGCTGCTTCGGGAATACGCCGGGCATCCGCTGTACGGTCGGCTGCGTCCCGACGCGCGGGCGCGGGCGTACGAGCTGTATCGCGGCCAGCTCGCCGCGCACAACGAACAGATCTTCGTGGCGGAGCTGGATGGCGACGTGGTGGGCGTACTGCGCTGCGTCGACACTCCGAGCTCGCCGCTGCTCTACCCGGAGCGATACTGCTACGTCTCGTCCGTGTACGTGCGACCGGCGATCCGCCGGAAGGGCGTGCTGCGCGCGTTGCTCGCGGCTGCGGAAGATTGGTGCGACGAGCGCGGCATCAACGAGATGCGACTGCACAATGCATCCTCGTCGCTGGTCGCCGAGCAGACCTGGAGCGCGCTCGGGTTCGAGGTCGTGGAACACGTTCGGCGACGCTCCACGCGCGTCAGCGCACCCGAGCGCTCGCACGAGCACGACCACGTCGAGGCGCACTGATGCCCGTCATCACGATCTCGCGGATGTACGGGTCCGGCGGATCGGAAGTCGCCGAGCGTGTCGCTGAAACGCTCGGCTGGCAATTGTTCGACAATGCGATGATCGAAGCCGTCGCCGAACGCTCGGGGCTCACTCGCGCCGAAGTGTCGGAGCAGGACGAGCGCGTACCGTCGATGGTCGAGCGGTTGGCATCGGCGTTGTCGCTCGGCTCGCCGGAGATCATGCCGCCGGTGGCGACCGGACCGATGGAGACCACGGAAGAACGGATCGTCGCCGTGACCAGACGCGTGATCGAGGAAGCGGTGCAAACCGGTCCGGCGGTGTTCGTCGGCCGCGGCGCGCAGTGCCTCCTCGCCGCGCGCTCCGACGCGCTCCATGTCTTCTGCTATGCCCCGCGCGGCGCGCTCCGCCAGTACGTGATGGAGAAGTACGGGTTGAGCCACGACGATGCCGAGCGCAAGGTGGTCGACATGAATCGCCAGCGCGAACAGTACGTGAAGCGGCACTGGAACCGGAGCTGGCTGGCGCACGAGAACTACCACCTGTGCGTCAACACGGCGTGGCTGGGGACTGAAGGCGCGGCGAAAGTGGTGGTGGACGTGGCGAGGGCGCAGTTCGGGGCGATGGTTCGGGATTGAGCGACTGCTGACGGCGGACTCCCTCGGGCAGGCGTTTGGGCGCGTGGCTGCTTTCGGGGCGCCACCCGACGACTGACGGCAGACATCCGACTCCCGACATCAGACAACGGCGTTGGGCGTTGAGCGGTACCGGTCAACGCTCGTAAAAAGGGTCAGAGTCGAATGAGCGCGGCGTTAATTCGACTCTGGCCCTTTTTTGCGTACCTCTCAACGCTTCAATCTGGCGTCACAGTCTGCCGTCTGATGTCGGATGTCGGCCGTCTGTCGTCGGGCCCGTCTTGACCTCTGTCCGCCAAGCCGACGCCACCCGAGGCCGTCCGCCGTTTGCAGTTGCGCTCTCTAGTCGATTGCCCTCAACTCTGGCCTTCTCTCGAACGCCCACACGGCGTACGCGAACATGATCGTCGCGCCGCCGCCGATCGCCCACGAGACGCCGATCACGTGGGCCACGCTGCCGGCGACGAGTGAACCGACGACCGACGACAGCCCGACGACGACGAACGAGTACGCCGCCATGAGGCGGCCGCGCAGCTCGTTGGGGACGAGATGCTGGAGCGTCGAGTTCGCGGTGGCGTTGTTGACGATCATCATGAACCCGACGGCGAGGAGGATCGGGTAGGCGGCGCTCGGATCACGCACGAGCGAGAACGCGACGAGCAATCCAGAGAATGCGTAGGCCGCGGCCGAGAGGAGTCGCGAGCGTCCCATGCGATCTCCGATCGCGGCGAGCGACAGGGCTCCCGTCAGTCCCCCGATGCCGACGCAGGCGAGCAGCGCGCCGTATCCGGCTGCGTCGAGATGTAGTTGCTCGCGCGCGACCACCGGCATGAGCGTGAGGTACGGGACGCCGAGAATCGAATACATGGTGACGAGCTTCATCAGCGCGGCGATCGACGGCGTGTCGCGCATGAATCGAATTCCCTCACGGATGCCCTCGAGCGGTGAGACGGCGTGCTCGGGCGGCATCCAGGCAGGCAGCCGAATCAGGAAAAGCCCGAGGAGCACGGTCACATAACTCATCGCGTTGACGCCGAAGCACCACGCGATCCCGAGCTGCGCGATGATGATGGCGCCGATGCTCGGACCGATGATACGCGCGAGGTTGAAGCCGCTCGAGTTGAGCGCGATGGCGCCGGGCAGGTCCTCGCGCCCGACGAGCTCGATGACGAGCGACTGGCGCGCCGGGATCTCGAAGGCGGTGATCACGCCGTTCGCGGTCGCCAGCGCGAGGAGCCAAGCGATCGTGAGGTGCTTCGACCAGGTCACGTACCACAGTGTGGCCGCCTGAACGCCGAGCAGCGTTTGAGCGATCTTGACGATCCGCAGCTTGTCCGATCGATCGACGATGACGCCGGCGGGGAGCGAGAGGACGAGGACCGGCAAGGACTGCGCGGCCGCGACGAGGCCGACGATGAAGGCGCTGTTAGACAACTCTAACGCGAGCCAGCCCTCGGCCATGGTCTGCATCCAGGTGCCGATGAGCGAGAGCGTCTGGCCGAGCCAGAAGAGCCGGAAGTTCCGATGCCGGAGTAGGGTGCGGAATGGATTTAAGGAAGCGGGGTCGGCCACGGGGGAAAGGTAGCGGACGCCGGCGACGGTCTGTCCAATCGCGAAGAGACGTGTTCCCAAGAGCATGGTGGGGAGCCGCGCTGCGCGCGGCGGTGGGAAGCGCGGCCCGCAGGGCCGCGCGGTCGGGAGCATCGGGGGCTTCGCCCCCTCGCGTCGGGAGCGGGCCTGTCGGCCCCGCGTGAGCTGCGTTCCCTGAAACGCCTTCTCGCGCCGAAGGCGCTCCCGACGCGAGGACCGAAGGCCCAATGCTCCCAACCGGCCGCGCCGTGCGCGGTCTCCCCACCGCGCGGCGCTTCGCGCCGCGCTCCCCACCATCGTCCCTCAGACCAGCCTCTCCCCACCCGGCATGGCCCATCTCCTGCCCGCGGGGTATTCTTTCCAAGAGGGCCCTTATGCGATTCCATACTTACACCAAATTCTCCCCCGAGCTCGCCGACGCCATCGATCTCCAGGCGCTGCTCGACAAGCTTGCCGATTTCCTGCTCCAGTCGGGCTTCGCCGGCGACAACCAGTCGTATTACGGCTGGGACGGGAACGACGACACCAATCGCTCGCTCGACGCGCTCAAGCAGGCGATCCTCGATGCGCTCATGGAGAGCGGGCAGTTCACGCCCGAGATGCTCGAGGCACTGCGCGGCGGCGAGGACGAGGAAGGCCAGGCCAAGCTCGCGCAGCTGCTCGACCAGCTCGTGCAGCGCCTCATGGAAGAAGGGTACCTCAAAATCGAGAACGCACCGCAGATGCCGGCCGGGCATCAGCAGGTGACGGGACCAGGCGGCCTCGCCAAGGCCGCCGCGCGCGACGTGCAGTTCAACCTCACCGAAAAAGGCATCGACTTCCTCGGCTATAAGACTTTACGAAACCTCCTTGGCTCGCTCGGCAAGTCGAGCTTCGGGAGCCACGACACCGCGTATCTCGCCACGGGGATCGAGTCGGACGGCTGGAGCAAGCAGTACGAGTTCGGCGACGTCCTCAACATCGACGTCAACGAAACGCTCAAGAACTCGCTCGCCCGCACGGGCAAGATCGAGGTGCCGATGGACCTCGACTACAGCGATCTGATGGTGCGGCAGGCGGAGTACCGGTCGTCGTGCGCGACGGTGCTGATGCTCGACTGCTCGCACTCCATGATCCTTTACGGCGAGGATCGGTTCACGCCGGCCAAGAAGGTCGCGCTGGCGCTCACGCATCTCATCCGCACGCAGTTCCCGGGCGACACGCTCAAGGTCGTCCTGTTCCACGACTCCGCCGAGGAGATTCCGCTCGCCACCCTCGCGACGGCGCAGGTTGGGCCGTACCACACGAACACCGCCGAGGGGCTCAAGCTCGCGCGGCGGCTGCTCCTGGCGCAGAAGAAGGACATGCGGCAGATCATCATGATCACCGACGGCAAGCCAAGCGCGCTGACGCTGCCCAACGGCCAGATCTACAAGAACTCGTTCGGGCTCGATACGACGGTGATCGCGCAGACGATTCGCGAGGTCGCGCAGTGCCGGCGCAGCGGCATCATGATCAACACCTTCATGTTGGCGCGCGACCGCACGCTGGTCGAGTTCGTGAAGCGTGTGTCGGAGATCAGCCGGGGAAAAGCCTACTTCACGTCGACGATGACACTGGGGCAGTTCATCCTCATGGACTTCCTCAAGCGGAAGACGCGCAAGGTCAGCTAGCGAGCCGCTGAGCTCGGTCGAACGCCTCGCCGTGACAGACGCGGCGAGGCGTTCGTGCTTCGACGAGCGTAGTCGAAGGACCTACGCCAGGTCCTGTGCTCGTCCGACGCCCGGCGACGCCGGGCAACCACACCATACATAGCTGTCGCGCCGCACGCGTGCACGTGACAGCCGTGCGCGTGCGTCCATCGATCCGCCGACCGACAAGGCCGCCGCAGCGTCGGGCGGCAACAGGCGCAGCTCCGGTGAGCTGCCATGCGGAGACCACCATGTCCAACGACCCCAGATTCGGTCGCCGGCTCGCTCGCGTTGCCGCGATCGTCGCCGTGCTGACACTCGGCGCGCACGTGGGGCGCGCCCAACCAACGCCAGCGTATGCCCACCGCCCGCCGCCGACGTTCAGCGTGGATGGGCAGATCGCGCTGCACTCACTCGTTTCGCTGAGCGATGGCCACCTGCGGAAGATGGCCGACGTCCTGACGATGATCGCCAGGACGGATGCCGCGCGGATGTGTGATTGGGATGGCATTCACGCGCGGTTGAGCGAGGCGGCACGCGTCAATGTCCCCGCCGCGCTCTGGTTCGCGATGCCGGATGGCAACTATTGGACGGTCAAGGAAGGCCACGTCGCCGGAACCCTGTCCGACCGGTCGTACTTCCCGCACGTACTAGCCGGCGAAACCGT
>DATISA010000205.1:0-13972 GCA_035469245.1 Gemmatimonadaceae bacterium | reverse complement strand
TGCGCAAGAACAGGGTGGCGCCGCCTCCCGCCGAGTGTCCGCTGACGGCGTGCATGCGCGTCATCGGCGGCGCGTGGAAGCCGCACATCATCTGGTACCTGCGCGACGCGCCGCGCCGGTTCAGTGAACTCCGGCGCGACGCCAACGGGATCTCCGCAAAGGTGCTGTCGGCTCGACTGGTGGAGTTGGAGCGGATGGGCGTGATCTCACGCCATGTCATGCCCACCTCTCCGCCGACAGTCGAGTACGCCCTCACCGACCTCGGTCGCGAACTGCAGCCGCTGATCGCAGCAATCGTCGATGTGGGACACCGGCTGAAGGCGCGCAACCGCCGAACGTGAAACAGCCGCGACCTCGTCACCGACCGCGCTCGCCTGCGGCGAGCACTCTTATTTGGACCGCTCGCGGCTGAGCTCGAGCGTTAGCCAGCAGCCACACCACACTGTTTGCATGCGTGCCACTCCCACCCTCCTCGCGTTCGTGGCGACCGCCGTTGTGGTGACTGGCTGCGTGCACGGTGGTCTCAATGCGATATGCCGCGACGATGAGGCGCCGCGGTCAGCAATCGCATCGCAAGCCAGCGCCGAGCGGACGCGCGCTGCGCGCGCATTTTATGAATTCGCTTGCCCCGTAGCTTGAGCGTTATGACGACATCCGAACATGCGATAGGAGAATCATGAGCAAAGTATTCGTCAACATTGGACTCAGTCTCGATG
This sequence comes from Gemmatimonadaceae bacterium, assembly GCA_035469245.1. Classification (GTDB taxonomy): domain Bacteria; phylum Gemmatimonadota; class Gemmatimonadetes; order Gemmatimonadales; family Gemmatimonadaceae; genus JAQBQB01. Next base: position 13,256 of record DATISA010000205.1, on the reverse strand, counting down.
GCTACATGGCACCGGAAGGAATGACCATGGAGCATTGGGACCAGCCCGAGTTCAATAACTGGGGCGCCAAGTGGGGAGCGCTGATGGCCTGGATCCTGAGTCAACAATACTTCCGCGAGAACCTCGAGCTCGGACCAGGGGGAGAGACCGGCCCGGTCAATGACCTGATTCGCACCACCACGGAGCGCATCGGTGCCAACATTATGGGCAAGCGAATGTTCGACCAAGGCGAGCGCGCCTGGCCGGCGGAGGCTCCGTTTCACACACCGGTATACGTTCTTACTCATGAGAAGCGCGAACCTTGGGTGCGGCCCGGAGGGACGACCTTTTACTTCGTAAACGACGGGCCGGACCGGGCCCTGGAGCTGGCTCGGGAATCCGCAGACAGTCGTGATATTCGTATCGCGGGCGGAGCGGATGTGGTCCAACAGTACCTGAATCTGGGTGTCATCGAGGAGCTGGAAATCGCCTTGGCACCCGTGTTGTTCGGCGGGGGGCGGCGTCTCTTCGAGAACCTACGCGAGCCCGGGCCGCAGTTCCGCATTGACAAGGTTCTCGATGGTCCAGCCGCCACACACTTACGCTATGTGCGTCAGTGAGGGCGGCGTTGGTAGTTTCTCGCTTGACGGCTCTGCCCGCGATTGTGGCGGCCCAAGCGCCGCAGGTCTCGCTGGAATCGGTATCGATCGTGCCGATCCAGCGCGCCGTCCTCCGCAACGCGGACACCAGTAGCGACGTCGTCTTCGTAATCCGCGATGTCGATGTGCCCGACCAACCAATCCAGTCGGCTCGCGTCGTGCCAGGAGCGGCGGGCACCGATCCACTACTTGCGACCCGCTTGCCTAACGGGCGCTGCGACTGATGCAGCAATCAGAAGCGGACGGCCGTCCCTGGTGCTGGCGATGACCGGTGCACTCCGCGGACTGCGTTTCAGGTAAGGGCACCTTCCTGAGGCTCAGCAAGCACACATGCAAAGGCGCGAGTTTCTGGCCGCGGCCGCATCGGCCGGCGCGGCTTTGGCTCTACCAGATAACAGGTCCGCACAGGCACCAGACGCGCGGCGCTCTCAACAGCGATCCGTCTGGGTTGACGCCCAGGGCGGCCCCTCCGGGCTCAACGAAGGAGGGCCCGGCGGCCGCGTCACGCCGACGCCGCAACTCGTTGAAGCCGTCCGCCAACGGCGGCTCGATGTCCTCAACGCCACTGTCGCCGAACCCGGCAACGGCCCCGATCGATTCCACGCGGCGATCGATGGCATCGTGTACTACAATCGTCTCATCAACGACAATCGCACACTCTTCGCCCGCGTCGAGAGCGTCGCCGATATTCATGCTGCACGCGCGGCCGGGAAGCTAGGCATCATCTACAACTTCCAGGACACCGCCCCGCTCGAGGCCGACGCCGCTCGCGTCGCCACCTTCGCAGCGCTCGGCGTCAAGGTCATGCAGCTCACATACAACAAGCGGAACCTCTGCGGTGACGGATGCCTCGAACGTGACAACGCGGGACTTTCCGATTTCGGCCGCGAGGTGATCGCCAGGATCAACGAAGCGAAGGTGCTGCTCGACCTCAGTCACGCCGGGCAGAAAACCATCGCTGAAGGCATCGCCGCGAGCACGGCACCTCTGGCGATCACTCACAGCGGGTGCCGGTCGCTCGTCGACTTGCCGCGCAACACGTTCGATGCCGAAATGCGCGCCCTCGCCAACGAGGGCGGCGTCTTCGGCGTGTACTTCATGCCATTCCTCACCATCAAGGGACAGCCGCAGCGCGAGGACCTGATCCGCCACCTCGAGCACGCGGTGAACGTCTGCGGTGAGGACCACGTCGGCATCGGCACGGACAATCCCCTCCTCGGATTCGAGATCAACGATCAGAGCCGCAAAGAGCAGCGCGAATTCTATGAAAGTCGCGCGAAGCGTGGCATCGCGGCACCGGGCGAGGCCGCCGACAAATTCAATATGGTCGAGGGCTACAACGACGTCTTTCGCTATGAACACCTGACGAGCGACCTGTCGCGCCGCGGTTGGAGCTCGACGCGGATCGAGAAGGTGCTGGGCGGGAACTTCATGCGGTTGTTCGGCGAGGTATGGCCGGCCGAGGGCTGATCCGCCGGCCAATCGTGGTCATAACCTCAGGCCATCTTGACGAACGCTGACGCCGGCAAGGAAGCGACTGATTGTTTGCGCCTCCGCTGCAAACTCTTATAGAATTCCTTTGTAGCTAGCTCGAGCGTTGTGCGGCTAGCCGGGCCCCGGCGGAGGAAGGCCGATGATCACCGTCGAGACATCGATCGAGATCGCCGCTCCAGTCACGGTTGTCTGGGCGCGACTCTGCGACGCCGACATGCCGGCCACCGCGCCCTGCGAGTTCTGGTTGCTGCGGCCATTTGGTATGCCGCAGCCGCTTCGATGTGAACTGCCAACAGGCGCGGGCGGAGTCGGCCAGACTCGCCGATGCATCACGAGCCACGGTTCCATAACCCAACGGATTATCGCTTGGAAAGAAGCGGAGCACCTCGCATTCGAGCTCATTGCCGACACCGCCGGCGTAACCGCTGAGGTGCACACACTCCGCGACGATTTTTGGCTGCAGCCCGTGGCTCCGCTCCGGACTCGACTTACGCGCCGGACAATCCTCGAACCGCGCGGCCCGTGCCCGCGTCTGCGGGGCCTTGGCCTCCGGTTCGCGGTCCGCCGGATCCACCGCTTCACGATGCACGGGTTCGCGGTAGCTGCAGCCGCCTAACGACGCGCTGAACACGACACCACGATCCCCACCGTCTTGGCCGGGTCATTCCTCGGTTTCATCCTCGCAGACGGGCGATCTGTCGTGACGCGCTTTGCGCGCTCTTATTTGATCGCCCGCATCCGATGCTCGGCGTCATACCCATGCATCCGGATCCCGAACCAATGGACTGTTCACAAACGCAGTCAATCCATCCGTCGAGTGCGACAACTATGAGGACTCAACTCACTGGCATTGCCATCGCCAGCCTGATCGCGTGTAGCGCGAGCGCACAAGCGCCATCCCGACAGTCGGCGGCCGCGACGCCGGTGGGTGTCTGGCGGGGCACGTCGGCGTGCCTGGTTCGTCCCTCCGCGTGTAACGACGAGATCGTCGTCTATCGCATCGCACAGACATCCGCCGACAGCGTGGCGTTCGACGCGCGGAAGATCGTACGCGGCGAGGAGCAAGAGATGGGCGTGCTCGGCTGTCGCCTCGTGCTGCAGACCGGACAACTGACCTGTGCGATACCGCAAGGCATCTGGCACTTCACCGTGCGCGGTGACAGCCTCATTGGGGAGTTGCGCCTCGCCGACAACACCAGGTACAGACAGGTTCGGACCGCGCGTGCGCGATAATGATGGCAGCCATTCGCCCACGCGCCGTTCTGCCGCCGATTACCGCGCGGCCAGCGATCTTTGAACCGAGCGACCAATCATGGACTCGGCTTCCCCAGCGCAGAACGTCACAATGTCTCGACTGCTGATTTCAGGCTTCTCGATCTCGCTCGACGGCTACGGCGCGGGTCCACGTCAATCGACCGACGACCCACTCGGCGTTGGTGGCGAGAACTTGCATGATTGGCTCGTGAACACCCGCACCTTCAAACGCACGCACGGCGGTGAGGGCGGCACCACCGGCATCGACGAAGACTTCGCCGCCAGGAGCATGGCGGACATCGGTGCGTGGATCCTCGGCCGCAACATGTTCGGCCCGGTTCGCGGACCGTGGCCCGACGAATCGTGGCGCGGCTGGTGGGGAAAGAATCCGCCATATCACACGCCCGTATTCGTTCTGACACACCACGCGCGACCATCGCTGGAGATGGAGGGCGGTACGGTCTTCCACTTCGTGACCGACGGAATTCACGCTGCGCTCGAGCGTGCACGAGCCGCGGCCGGCCGCCAGGACATTCGACTTGGGGGAGGAGTCGCGACCATTCGCCAGTATCTGCACGCTCGGTCGGTCGATGAAATGCACGTGGCGGTGTCGCCAATCTTGCTCGGATCCGGCGAACACCTGCTCTCAGGCATAGATCTCCTGGCGCTTGGCTACAAATGCACGGAGTGTGTTCCAGGTGCGAAGGCAGTGCACTACATCATTGCGAGAACTTAGAACCGCCGTCACCGGCGACCGGACCGCGTGGCGAGACGACGGTCGCGAGCGTCGGCGCGAGGGCGAAGGGCGTCGCGGCTGAAGCGCATAGTTTGCTGCGCTGCCTCATCGATGATACGCTTACCTAATGCGACCCCTTCGGTATTCCATCAACGTCACTTTGGACGGGTGCTGCGATCATCGTGCGATCATCCCGGATGAAGAATTGCATCGTCACCACGCCGCGAACCTCGAACAGGCCGATGCCCTCCTCTTCGGCCGCCTAACCTACGAGATGATGGAGGCGGGGTGGCGGCGGGAGGCGGGCAACGGACTCCTCCTGGGAGGGGTGAAGCTCCCACTGGCATTGGCGGAACTGGGACTGATCGATGAGTACGAGTTCGTTGTGCAGCCCAGGCTAGCGGGTCATGGGCCGACGTTGTTCGCGGGGCTGTCGAAGCATGTCGACTTGAAGCTCGTGAGCCGGCTGGAGCTTGGCTCAGGGGCGGTGGCGATGCGGTATGAGGCGAGACGGTAGCCATCACGCTCACCCTGCGGTGCCCGCGACGCCGCACTCGCTCAGCGCGGCGCAACGCGCGTTCGTCGAAGCCGCCGAAGCGCTCGGCGCGACCGCTCCGGCGGGCGCCCGGCCGCTCCCCGAGTTGCCCCGACTCTCCGGGCGCGAACTGGATGAGCTGATCGAGCTCGGGCTCGTGCGGGAGGCGGCCGACTGGCATTACTACGTGTTCCGCTCGCGGCGCGTGGCCACCGAGCCGGTAACGGCGGCGTGGACTCGTGGCCGCTTGCTGCGGACCTTCATCTTTTGGCTGATCGTCATCCTCATTCCGATCCTTCTCGTCCGACTCACCGACCCGCGCTAGCCGCAGCCGGCGCCGCCGAGCCGCCGCATTTCCATTCGATTTCGCATATGCTGATCCGATTTCTGTTTGCCATCGCCCTTGTCTCTGGTACGATCCAGGCTCAAGCGAAGCCCGTCGCCGGCCTCGATCCCAAACTGCTCCGCCTGACCACCGATTCCCTCGAGGTTTACCTCGTGCGCCAGGGGGAGCGGTACCGCTCCGGCACCATCCTCGACGCGCTCGACACGGTGCGCGTGGACGGCGAGCTCCGCCTGCAGCGCGTCTACCGCAGGAAGGACGTGGCGTTGGGGAACGGCATCGATACGCTGGTCGATGCCTTCGCTGACCTCACCCTCCGGCTGGTCGACTCGCGGTCCGATGATGGTGGCGTCGAGCACGTGGAGTGGCAGAATGGTCGTCTCGTCGGCACTGTCGAGCAGAGCGGCAAGCCGACACGAGAGATTGACACGACCGTTGCGGGTGGTGTGTACAGCAGCGCGAGCTTCGATCTCATCCTGCAGGCCGCGCCGTTGGCCCGCGGCTACACGGTGAACATCTCGGCTTTTTCGGGCCGGCGAGGAGCAAGAACGATCTCGGCCAAGGTCGCGGACTCAGAGAAGCTTCCTGGCTTCGGCGACACGTGGCGAGTCGAGGCAGATCTGGGCGGGCGTCGCGCGACGTTCTGGATCACCAAGGAGTCGCGCCGGCTCGTGCGCCAACTGGTGCATGTCGCGCCGGCACTCGACGTCCTGATCCTCGCCAGTCCCTGACGACGCGGGCAAGTGCTCGCGCAATGATCGTAGCTTGATCGGCTTTGCTCGAAGGAGGACAGTCATGCGTGATCCCGGGGCCCTTCGCGAGCAGCACGTGGCCGCAGCCCAACGGGCGGCGTGTTTAGTAATCTCCCATTCACGAAATCAACAATCCCGATGGCTCCATCGACGAGCAAGCCGCGGGTGACCTCGTTCGCTCCCCAGTTCCGGGTCGACGACCTGCCCCGCTCGATCGCGTACTACCGCAAACTCGGCTTCACCTTCGGCGAGCCGTGGGACGGGTTCTACGCGATCGGTGAGCTGGACGGGCTGGAGCTCCACCTCAAGGAAGCGCCGAAGAACGATGCGGAGCGCCGACACCGACGCGAGCACGAGCATCTCGATGCCGCGGCGGGCGTCGACGGGATCGAGACGTTCTACGCGCAGTGCGTCGCGAACGGCGTCACCGTGCTCAAGCCGCTGATGGCGACGGCGTGGGGCACGAAGGACTTCTACGTGGAAGACCCGGATGGCTACATCATTGCGTTCGGGGGTCGTCCTGCCGAGGAGTGAGCAGCTCACCGACGTGGTCTTTCTGTTCCAGCGCGGTAGAGCTTCGTGCGTCAGGTTGCCGCACGCCGCGGCGGCTGGTACGGTTCTCCCATGTTCTGGCTTGGGGAGACGCGCGGACACCTGAGCGACTGGATCACGCAGCGCTGGGTTCAACTCACAGGTCGGCGCGTGCTCCTCGGCGCCGCGCCCTGGCTCGCCGGGCCCACGGGCGACCCGCGCGGCATCGGAGAAGACTTCTTTGCCGGCCTCGCTCGGCGCGAGGGTCTCATGCTACGCCGGCCGGCCGACGGCGGGCTGATTTCGGAATTCAGCGCGCTCGCCGCGTCCGACTTCGAGCCCGGTTCAGTGGACCCTGAGGTGGTCGCGTTCTACGCGCGGACGGCGACGTATGAGCTCGACTCCTGGGCTGAATGGTGCGGCGCCTTTCGTCCGTTCGGTCGGCTCCTCGCCATCATGTTCAGCAGACGCCTCCAGCAGCTCAACGTTCCGCTCACGGGGCTCGACACGAGCCGAGGCGTCACGAGCGAGATCCTGCAGCTCGTCGATCCGGCCACGGGAGCGGTACGCTACACGGCCTGGGTGCGGCGCCTCGTTGGCAGCGGGAACGTGCTCTACGCCGGCGCGTACTCGGTCGCGGCAGTTCCGGGGCGAGCCGGCTTGTGTGTGAAGGTGGTATTCCCTCTGCCGAACGGGAACGCCGTTGTGCTGATGCGGCCAGTGGCCCACGCGGACGGATCGCTGTCGATCGTCTCCGCCGGGAAGCGCTTTGGCGACCCCGGCTTCTATTTCACCGTGCGAGCTGGCGAGGGCGAGGTCTGGGCGCGTTATGTCGCTTCTCTCGAGGAGAGTATTCGCATATACGCCGCGGAAGGCGGATCAGTGCGTGCGGACCACGTGCTAACACTCTGGGGCGCCACGTTCCTCCGGCTTCACTATCGGCTGCGACCAGCAGCCAAACCCTCACACGCGGCGGCGACGATCTGATGACCGCGGAGCTGGAGATCCGGAATTCCACCGAGGCGCTGCGTTCGGCGGTCAACGTCGGCGACATTGCTGGCATCCTCGCCTGTTGGGCACCGGACGGCGTGCTGCTTCCACCCCACCATCCGCTCGTTCGTGGTCACGCGGCGATCGCCGCGTATTTCGACGGAGTCTTTGCCGCGCGGCGCCTCACGTTCACGTTTACCGATTCAGTCATCACCATCGCCGAGGATGTCGCGATCGAGCGGCTGACGTTCACTGCCCGCGTCACGGCCGTACGAGACGGGACAATGACTGAGGACGTCGGGAAAGGGCTGCACGTGTACGCGCGCCAGACGAGCGGTGGTTGGAAGCTCGTACAAGACATCTGGAACAGCGATCGCGCGCTGCCGGCGCGAGACGTGAGCTCTTCAGGCTCCGCACTCGCGACACCGGACAAGCCCTGAAGCCGACCCGAATCCGAGGAGCCCCTCGATGCCGTCCGAACGCGAGCGGTCCTACGCACTGGCCATCGCGATTCAAGCGCTCGCTGTCGCACTGCTCGCCGCCAGCATCGCCAGCCTGGCTCGCGGTCATTGACGCCCGCACGGCGCTTCCCCAGTCCCACGCGTGCTGCCCACATCGCGCTGCCTGAACTCGACACCACACGCCAATGAGATCCATCGTCGTACTGATCGGCATGACGCTCAGCGTTCGCAGTGCCGGGGCCCAGAGCCTGACGGCCGCGCAGCGATACGCCGTGCCGGAGTGGGCGAGGCCAGTGATCGAGCGACCGGCTTTCGCCAACGTCTACGAGCTCGATGGCCATCTCAATCCGTTTTGTCAGCGTGCGGATTTCGACGGCGATGGCAAGCTCGATTTCGCGGTCATCATTCGTGAACGCTCATCCGGAAAGATTGGCATCGCGTTCATCCATCATGCGACCCTGGCGCTGTACATCGTCGGTGCCGGCAAACCGGGAGTTCATGGGGATGATTACGCGTGGGTCGATGCCTGGACGGTTTTCGACAAGGATGTCGTGCCGCAAGGTGCTGGCGAACAGCCGCCACCAAGCCTCAAGGGTGACGCGCTGCTCGTCTTCAAGACTCAATCGGCGAGCGCGATTCTGTGGTGGACCGGAACGACGTATCGTTGGTACCAGCAAGGCGACTGAGCGCGGAACGTCCTCGCCGCACGTATTAGAGTTTTGTAAGTACGGAAGCAATGTCCGGATGGCGGCCATCGATGGCGACTTGCCAATCACTCGGATCGTCCGACTCCGCCGCTCCACACGCCGGTCCGCACCTACGGCAGGGCGTCGGGCCACACGCCGTCGCCGATTGAAGTCGTCTTGTATCGCCCGCTTCGCGCTCCCGGCGCGCATGCCGCGTGACTCGCTAGACGTGTCAGAGGGTTCTCATCACGGGCGAGTGTCGTCATAGGCTTCTTGCCGGCGCCAGTCTCCCACTCCATGTTCGTGCCGTCCAGCCTCCCGTGACGTGCGCCCTTCCCTGCGCCGTCACACCATGCTCGATCAACCCTGGAGAAACAGATCGATGTGGAATCACATCCTTCCCCGCAGCTCGCTGCTGGTCATCGCGGCGTTGCTCGTGGGGCGCGCGGCGCATGCGCAGACGGGTAGGGTCACAGGACAGGTCACGGACTCCGCGAGTAGTCGTCCGCTCCCGGGAGTCGAGGTCGTCGTCATGGATGGGGGCCGAATCCAGACGACCGCCCGGACCGACGCCACCGGGCGCTATACGCTCGCCAACGTCGGGGGCGACGTGCGGGTCCGCGCCCGCATCGTCGGCTACGCGCCCAAGGATCGTGTCGTCGCCGTACGTCCCGGCGAGACCGCGACGGTCGACTTCGCGCTCGCGATGCGCACGACCCAACTCGAGCAGGTGGTCGTCACTGGTACCGGCGGCGCGGTCGAGCGGCGGGCCGTGGGCAACGTCATCGAATCCATCAACGCCGAGTCGGTGCTGGAGTCCGGGGCACCGCGGAGCGTCGAGCAGCTGATCGGCGCGCGCACACCGGGCGTCATCGTTCTTCCGTCGACGGGGCAGATCGGTACCGGCGCGCAACTCCGCATCCGTTCGGTCGGCAGCCTCTCGCTCGGCACCGACCCGATCGTCTACATCGACGGCGTGCGCATGGACGCCGATGCCTCGCGCGGTCCCACGCAGCGCGGCGGCGCGGGAGCGAGCCGGCTCAACGACATCAATCCCGAGGACATCGAGTCGATCGAGATCATCAAGGGTCCAGCCGCCGCCACGCTTTACGGAACCGAAGCATCGAACGGCGTCGTGCAGATCATCACCAAGCGCGGCAAGAGCGGCGCCGCGCACTGGGAGCTCAGCACGCGCCAAGGGACGAACTGGCTCGCGAACCCGGAAGGACGCGCGGGCCTGCTCTGGGCAAAAGACTCGACCGGAAAAGTCGTCAGCTTCAACCTTTACAAACGCGAGATCGACCAGGGGCACGGGCCGATCTTCACGAATGGCCGCAACCAGGGATACGCGCTCAATCTCAACGGCGGCACCGACGCCACGCGATACTATCTCTCGTCCAACATCGACCGTGACGTAGGTGTCGTCCCCTGGAACTGGGAGAACAAGTTCGGCGGACGCGCCAACGTCGACGTGGAACCGAACACCAAGCTCCGCCTGCAGGGGAGCCTCGGCTACGTTCGCGACCGCATTCGCCTGGCGCAGCCGGGCGAGATCAACCCTGACCCGTTCAGCAATCTCGTATGGGGCCGAATGAGCCAGATTCCCAGCACGGGTGGCTTCGGCTTCGCGCCGCGTGCGCTCTGGGACGATGTCGAGAACCACGCGGACAACGATCGGTCGACGACAAGCATCACGGCCAATTACCAGCCCTTCAGCTGGTTCACACACCGGCTGGCGGTGGGCCTCGACGTCAACTCCGAGAACAACTGGACGCTGTACCCGCGGGAGACGGCAGACAATGCCAAGTTCTACGGGTCGAACGGCCTGGGCAGCAAGAACGTCGAGCGCGCGTCGCGGAGTTTCCTGACGGTCGACTACACCGGAAACCTCAAGTACTCGTACGGGCCGTCGCTCGACTTCACGACCTCGGTTGGCTTCCAGCACTACCGGTCGGAGGTCAGCAACATCACAGCGAGCGGCACCACCTTCCCCGCCTCGCCGATCACCATCGTCTCCGGCACGACGACGCGGAATGCGACCGAGGGCTATGTCGCCAATGCCACCGTGGGCGTATACGGGCAGCAGCAGGTGGCGTGGAAGAATCGCCTCTTCCTCACCGCGGCATTGCGCGGCGACGACAACAGCGCCTTCGGGCGCAATTACTCCGCCGCGTACTACCCGAAGGTGAGCGCATCGTGGGTGGTGAGCGACGAGCCGCTCTGGCAGAAGAAGGGCGGGATCCTGTCACGCGCGATCGGAGAGCTGCGATTTCGCGGCGCTTTCGGTGCCGCCGGGACGCAGCCGGGCACGTTCGACGCGGCGCGACTGTACGCCTCGTACCCCGGATACCAGAACGCCGCCGGACTCGTGCCGTCGTCGTTCGGAAACCCGCAGCTCAGCCCCGAGCGCAGCACGGAGCTCGAGCTCGGCTTCGAGTCGACCTTCCTGCAGAACCGCGTGGACGTTTCGTACACGCACTTCGGGCGCAACGTCTCGGACGCCATCGTCAACGTTCCACTGGCGCCATCGGTCGGCTTCCCGGGCAGCCAGGTCGTGAACATCGGCCGAGTGAAGGCGTGGGGGAACGAGCTCTCCGCGAACCTGCGCATTCTCCAGGGACGCCGCGTCGGGTGGGAAGTGGGCACGCAGCTCGCCAACAACGGCAACCGCATCGAGGACATGGGCGGCACGCAATTTCTCTCGGTGGGCGGCGGCGGCGTGGCGCAGAACCGCGTCGGCTACGGTATCGCGGACTTCTTCATGTACAAGGTCCGGTCAGCCGTCATCGACGCCAACGGCAAGGTGCTGTCGGCGGTCTGTGACGGCGGCACGGGCAAGAATGGCCTCGAACAGGGCGGGCCAGATGCACCGTGCCCGATCGGCACGTACACCGGCACGCCGGCACCACGCGTCTTCTGGGGACACTCGCAGCCGACGTGGCAAGCCGGGTTCAACACGCAGCTCACGCTGTGGGACAACCTGCGCCTCTACGCGCGCGCGGATGGCAACGGCGGCCACCTGCAGTCCGACACCGAGATCCGCGCGTTGCACAACCAGGGCTCCTCGAAGGCGACGGTCGAGAACAATGATCCGATTCTCAACGCCTACCGCCAGATCGGAGAATCCGACGCGCCGGGCACGTACAAGGCGGGCTTCTTCCGGCTGCGCGAGCTCTCGGCGACGTACACGGTGAAGCCGTCGCTGGTACACGCGCTCCATGCATCGGGCGGGTCGATCAGTGTCGCCGGCCGCAACCTGTCGATGCTCTGGACGGCGCAGCACGGCTGGAACACGTCGCGGGACGGCGAGATCTACGTCGACATCGCCAACCAGCACGTGTGGGACCCGGAAATCCGCGCGCTCGGTTCGCGGTCGAACGGCTACCAGACGATTCTCCCACCGACCGCGAGCTTCATCACGACGCTGCGGCTCACCTTCTGATCGACGGAGACACAGAGATGTCAACACGAATCAACGATCGGTCGGCTGCGGCCCGGGCCTCGAGGCTGGCGACGTCCGCGCTCCTCGCGCTGACTGTCGCCGCGACCGCGGCCTGCAGCAGCCTGCTCGACGTCAAGAACCCGGCGAGCGTCACCGACGAGGCGCTCAGCGACCCGACCCTCGTGCCCGCGCTCGCCGCGGCCGCCATCCAGACACTCCAATGCGGCGTCGTGAACTTCGTCGGCACCGCCGGGATGCTCTCGGGCGAATACCTCTCGGCCAACGGCTTCGTCAACAACCACACGTGGGAATGGCGGAGCGTCGGCGACATCCTGAACTCGCCGGGCGACTGCAACTACGGGCGTGGCTCGACATACATGGGTTTTTACACACCGCTCCAGCAGGCGCGCTTTCAGCTCGAGGACACGTTCCAGCGTCTGGACAAGTTCACCGACGCCGACGTTCCGAACCGGGCGCTCATGATGGCGCAGATGCGCGCCTACGTCGGCTACGCGTACCTCCTGCTCGCCGAAGGGATGTGTGACATGGCGATCGATGGCGGGCCGAAGCTGACCCGCGATCAGGTCCTGGCGATGGCGGAAGATCGCTTCACCGACGCGATCGCTCGCGCGAATGCGGTCAACGATCAGAGTTTACTCAACATGGCGCGCGTTGGCCGGGCGCGGGCGCGTCTCGACCTCAAGAAGCTGCCCGATGCGGCCGCCGACGCGACACTCGTCCCCGCGAGTTTCGTACGGAACGTCGAATTCACCGAGGGCGGCGATGCGCGACGCGAGAACCGGATCTACAACCTGACGATCCGGAACGATTATCTCTCGGTGGCCGACGCCTATCGCAACATGACGGTCAACGGTGTCTCGGGCTCGGTGCCGGATCCGCGCGTGAAAGTCAAAGCGACGTCGCCGCTGCGCAATGGCGCCGACGGCATCACGCCGATGTGGCAGCAACAGAAGTACATCGCGCAGACGGGCGGAACTCCGATCCCGCTCGCATCGTGGAACGAAGCGCAGCTCATCTACGCCGAGGCAATTGGCGGGCAACAAGGATTCGACGCCATCAACCGCGTGCGGACGGCGAACAACGTTCCCACGCTCGCCGGCCCACCGCCGACCGGCCAGGCATACACCGACCTGGTGCTCGAGGAGCGGCGCCGCCAGCTCTTCAGTGAAGGGCAGCGGTACGTGGACATGCTGCGGTACAACCTGCCGTTCACCAAAGGGGTGAATCGGAAGGGGCAGATCTACAGTGATCTCACGTGCGTACCGTTGCCCAACGTGGAGACGTTCAACAACCCGAACTTCAAGGGCTGATCGGGACTTCGAAGGGCGATTTGCGCATGGCAGTCAGAGCCGGGTCCGCCAGGCTGTCGATTG
>DATISA010000204.1:0-19380 GCA_035469245.1 Gemmatimonadaceae bacterium | reverse complement strand
GTTCGACGAATTGGTCGAGTATCTCCTCGCCATGCAGCGCCGCGGACTGATCACGTGTGGAACGCCGCTCGCCAACCTGCACGGGGAATCGCAGTACGCTGCGGTGACGAACGCCGCGCTCACGAAAGCCGGCGAGCGTGTGTTGCGCGGAACGGAGGCTCGCGACGAGACGTCGGCTTGAAATCGACGCCGGGTCGGACTGCTCGCCGAGCGCGCCGGCCCTGTGCCGGCGCGCTCGGCGAGCAAACCGTCAGCTACGCGTCGGAGTGCGCGAGTATCTCGCCGAGGGCATCGAATCGTGCCGACCAGTATTGCTTGAGTCGGTTCGCCGTCGCGCGATCGGGGATCTTGCCGTGGTCGATCGCGACTGCGCTCTTGCCCGGGCCTTTGACTGCGAATCCCACGGCGACGATCCCGCTCACTCCGCCGTCCTGTTCACGCCAGTCGAGCCGCATGGTCTTTGGCGCGGTTGCCTTGCGGATCTTCACAAAAGCGCCATCGAGCCAGCGCTTGCGGACATTCGCGTCGGCCCATGCCTCGTAGAGGGTATGAAGGGGAACGTTGAACGTGCGGGATTTGCTCGCGCCGAACGATCCGTCACGTTTCTGGCCGCGGTCGCGCAGACCTTTGATGCGTTCGTAGCCCACGGCGACCGTCTGCCGCCACCATGATCCGACCTTGTACTTGTCGCCGATCAACTTCGCGATCTCCCGATGCGGGAGTTCGGCCGCGCCGTAGTGATCGAGCGCGCCGACCCAGCGCTTCCATGTGCAGCCGGTCGCGGCCTTGATGGCCTCGTCGCTCATGCCGGCGAGCTTGGCGTAGTCCGCGCGCGCCGGGGCTGTAGTGGATTTAGGCTTCTTTAATTGTGACTTACGAACGAGCTGCGCGTGGGCCGAGGTGTAGGATTCGCCCGTCTTCGTCATGCGCGCGCGCACGAGGCGCTTGAGGTCTTTGTTGCGAGGCATCGTCGTGTCTCCCTCGAGTACACCACGGGCCACTCCCCAGCAGCGCGCCGCGGTGACGCAAGGAGTACGACATCATCCGGGAGTATGCCCCCCTTTGCCTCGCGAGGGCTCCGGCTGGGGCGGAGTCGTGGAGGTTGGGCGTGGACGTGGCCGCCCGGAGGGATAGAATGCGAAATCGGAGCCGGAGCGGCAAGGCCCGGCGTCCAGCCTCGCGGCCGAGCTGCCTTGTCACATCTCTGTCGTATCGAACAGGTACATCTGCAGGTCCGCGTCGTTCGGTGCGAGCACGCGCCGATCGCGAGCACACGCTCGGCCTTCGGGCGTCGAGAACGCATGCCGCATGGCGGCCATGTCATCGAAGTAGAGTGTCGCGATCAAATACGGCTCGGGATCGCCGGCGAGCGTCGAGACCGGCCGCGTGCTCACGTCGTAGCGTCGCAAGCCAGGCAGCTGCCTGGCCAGCGGGACGTGCACGTTGAAGTAGTGATCATCGAACGCGCCTGGATCGGCCGGCTCGCGGTAAATCACGACCATCTTCGCCACGATCGTCCTCGGAGGTTGGTTTGAGTCGATGCTCACGCGAGCGCCGAGCTCCATCGGCGCCGTCAAGTCGCGTCGAGAGCAACCTCCCGATGTCGCGCAAAATTCCCGGGCGCGGTACATCCACCTGCCGGGCCCGTGCCGGCGGATGCTTCCGCTAGCCGACCGTCGGGAATCCGAGGTTCTTGCCACGCAGTCCGGGATCGGGCCAGCGCGCCGTCACGACCTTGCCGCGCGTGTAGAACTTGACGCCCTCGATGCCGTGCACGTGCGCGTCGCCGAACAGCGACGACTTCCAGCCGCCGAACGAGTAGTACGCCATCGGCACCGGGATCGGCACGTTGATCCCGACCATGCCGACCTGCACCTCGTTCTGGAAGCGGCGCGCCGCACCGCCATCGTTGGTGAAGATCGCGACGCCGTTCGCGTACGGATTGGTGTTCACCAGCGAAATGGCTTCGTCGTACGTGCGCACACGCACGATGGACAGGACGGGACCAAAAATCTCGTCGCGGTAAATGCTCATCTCGGGGCGCACGTCGTCGAACACGCACGGTCCGAGGTAGAAACCGGCCGCGTCGGGCGCGACGGTTCGGCCGTCGGCGACGAGCGTCGCGCCGGAAGCGACACCGTCGTCCACGTATTGTCGTACGCGCGCGAGATGATCCCTGGTCACGAGCGGACCCATATCGCTCTTTGAATCGAGCCCGTCACCGACGTGAATTGCCTTCGCGCGCTCGGCGACGAGCGGCACGAGGCGGTCGGCGGCGTCACCCACCGCCACGGCAACCGAGATTGCCATGCAGCGTTCGCCCGCCGAGCCGAACGCTGCGTTCACCGCCGAGTCGGCGGCGAGCTCCATGTCGGCGTCGGGCAGGACGATCATGTGGTTCTTCGCCCCGCCGAGGGCCTGCACGCGCTTGCCGTGTCTCGTCGCCGATTCGTAGATCCGCCGCGCGATCGGCGTGGAGCCGACGAAGCTCACGGCGGCGATGCCGGGATGTTCGAGGATCCGATCCACCGCGCCCACGTCGCCGTTCACCACGTTGAACACGCCCGCCGGCAATCCCGCTTCGCGCCACAGCTCGGCGATCATGATCGAAGCCGACGGGTCCTTTTCCGATGGCTTGAGTACGAATGCATTCCCCGCCGCGATGGCGATGGGATACATCCACATCGGGACCATGATTGGAAAGTTGAACGGCGTGATGCCGGCGACGACGCCCAACGGCTGCCGCATCGAATAGCTGTCGACGTGCGACGAGACGTTCTCCGAGAACTCGCCCTTGATGAGATGCGGGATTCCGCAGGCGAACTCCACGACCTCGAGCCCGCGTTGCACTTCCCCGCGCGCGTCGGCCAGGACCTTGCCGTGCTCACCCACGATGCAGCGGGCCAGCTCGTCGCCGTTGCGCTCCACGAGCTCACGGAACTTGAAGAGCACCGTGGCGCGCTTGCCGAGCGCGGTGCGGCTCCAGGTCGCGAAGGCGCGTGCGGCGCTCTCAACGGCGCGATCGACGTCAGCCGGCGACGCGTACTTCACGCGCGCGGCCGCGCTGCCGGTGGCCGGATTGTAGACGATGCCTGACCGTGCGGACTCCCCGGGTGCGGCTGCGCCGTCGATCCAGTGCTCGATCCAGGGGAGCGTCGTGTCAGACGGTGCGACGGTGGAGACCCGAGTCGCGGACGCAGTCATCAAGTCCTCGTGTGGCTCACGAGGTCAAAACTTAATGCGAACTCCCGTCATGATCGTGCGTCCGGGCACGATCGTGATGTTGTCCGGCTCGCCGCGCTGGTAGTTCAGCAGATTGTCCGCGGTGATCTCGAACGACAGGTCGGGGCGGAGATCGCGCGAAGCCGTGGCGCCCAGGTGAAGGCCGCCGTTATAGCGGTGCCAGTACTGGCGGAGACGTCGCGGGCCGAGCAGGTCGCGCAACGGGTAGCTGTCGCTCACCCAGGCTTGGGCCAGGCCGAGCTGATCGTAGTTGATCCAGTCCATCGCGCGGGATCCCGTGAGCGCGGCGGACCAGTCGAGCGCTCGCCAGGCCACGTTGAGACTCGCGGTGCGAGCTGGCACCTGCAGCATGCGGTCGCCCGTCAACAAGTCGCCGGTATACTCCGCGGCGCGCTTGCGGACGCGGCTGTCGACGAACGCCAGCGCGCCGGTGATCGACAGATTCGACCACGCGCCGGTACTCTGGATCTCCCAGCCGGCGTTCGAGATCTCACCGACGTTCTCCGCGGCATACGCCAGGTGACGCGCGCCCGATTCGGAGTTGGCGGCCACGGCGACCTGCTGAATCAGTCCCGACGCGCGCTGATCGAATCGCGTGAGCTGGAGCGTGAGCACGCGCCGCAGTGACAAGTCGAGTCCGAGTTCCGTCCCCGACTGCTCCTCGGGGCCAAGCGGTGACCGCGTGAGCAGCTCGCCCGGGCGCAGTAGCTGCCATCGCGACAACGTCGACGGCGGGCGAATGCCTTTGCCATAGGCGGCGCGGAGCTTCACCGTGAGCGGGCCATAGTCGCGCACACTCGCGAGCCCCAGCATGGGAAGCAGCGCGACGCGGGCGTTGGCGGCCAGGCGGCTGTCGCGCTCGACGCGCACGCCGCCCGTGGCGTACAGCTCGTCGTGCAGAGCGACGCTGAGTTGACTGCTCAGGCCCGTGCTGTTCTGCCAGATCGTACCCTGAGCGTTGGAACCGGCCGATGCGTGCGGCCCGATGTCAGCGGTGGCCTGCGCAATTGTCGGCGATGACGCGCGCAGGGCCGAATGCTCGGCTGAGAACGTGAGCGTGGCCCGCGTCGGATCGTTGGCGCGGAGGCGCATCGTGCTCGTCGCGCGAATGGTGGCGCGGTCGGCGCCGCCCTGCGCGGCGCGCAGCGCCGAGTCGACCGGGGTCGGGACCGGCGCGTAGCTCGTCTGCACGTTGGCCAGCCGATAGCCGTCGATGCCGGCCACGAACGTGTGAGTCCAGCGTTCGTTGCCGATGACGCTCGCCGTCGTGCCGAGGGTGTACTCGGTGACCGATTGCGGAGACTTCGCCGTGCCCGTCGTGGGCGTTTGCAGCGAATCCTCGACACGTGCGGACTGCGAGGACATCAGCGGACTGTTCGGCGCGCCCGCCTGCTCGACGTATAGGCGCGCCGTGCCACTCAGCGTGCCGCGCGCGCCGACGGCTCGCGCTGCGCCGTTGGCCGTGAGCTGGCGGCTGTACCCGTTGGGAACGAACGCGCCCATGCTGCCCGCCTGCACGTGCAGGTCCGCGGAGCGAGTGCTCGAGCCGCTGACCAGGGCGACCGTGTGCTCCTGCGCGAGGACACTGCGCGAGAACGCGCTCTGCGAAACGCCCGCGACACTGCGAAGCTGCGCATGGGTCCCGTCTTCGTTCGTCCCCTGATGCCGCGTGACGATGTTGATCACGCCGCTGATCGCGTCCGCGCCGTAGAGCGCTGAACCCTGTGGTCCGCGAATGACCTCGATGTGGTCGATCGACGTCGCGTTGAAGTGGCTGAGCAGAAGTGGGTTGGCCACCTCGATGCCGTCGATGTAGATCTTTGGATAGCTGAGCCCGAACGAGCTGGCTCCGCGAATGCTCGCGTAGGAGCTGAGCAGGTTCGACGGCGATTGCGTCCAGCTCCACACGCCCGGGACGTAGGCATCGAGCGCGCCGGCCACCGTGCCGGTGTTGTCGCGCTCGAGTGTACGACCGCTCAGCATGTCGACGCCGATGGTCGACTCGCGCGCGGGCGCGGCCGTCGCGCTGCCGGTCACCACCACGCGATCGAGCATACCGACCGAACGAGCGAGCATCGGGGTCTCCACACGCACGGTGTTTCGCGGGCGCGGTGCAAGCACGACCTGATCGCCGCCGGCCGTGACGGGCATCGCGTCGGTTCCGGTGAGGAGCCGGGCGAGTACGTGGCCTGCGGGAACGCTGTCGAGCTCCGCGCACACGCGACGGCCGAGCGGCAAAAGCTCCGGGCTGTACGACACCCGGATTCTTGCCTGCGCCGCCACGCGCTCGAGTGCATCGCGCAGCGAGAGGTCGGTCGCACGAAGTGTGACCGTCCGATCGAGCGGAGGAGGCCACCGGCGAACGGCGGCGGCGGTGTCATCCTGCCGGACGACGCAGTCTGGCGCCTGCGCGGGTAGCGCGCGCACAGCGGCGAGCGTGAGCGCCGCTCCGCCCAACCCGCGTCGCCACCGCGCGGCGGGCGACATCAGCGGGACACGGTGGATCCGGTGTCGACGCGCAGCACGGCTTCATTGCCGTGCCGCTCGGCGCGTGCGCCGAGCGTGAGGGCGATCACCTTCAGCACCTGATCCACCGGTTCGCCATTGAACGACGCGGTGACGTGGCGATCGGCGAGCGAAGTGTCCGCGATGCGCAGCGTGACGCCGTACCAGCGACGCAGCTCGCCCGCGACGCGGGTGAGCGGTGCGTTCCGGAAGGCGAGGCGTCCGGTGGTCCACGCGAGATCGTCGTCGCGAAGCGACCGCGCATCAGCGCGCGCCGTGCCTGCGTCGTCGACCGCGCCGCGGTCACCCGCGCCGAGCACGACCCCAGCCGACGCCGGTGAGCCGGCGGCGCGTATTCGGACGCTTCCCGATACGACGGCGACGCTCGCTGCCACGCCATTGTCGCTCTCGACGGTAAAAATCGTACCCAGGTCCTCGATCAAAGCTTTGCCAACCCGCACCGAGAACGGTGAGGATGGATCGTGCCGTACATCGAAGAATGCATCGCCGTGAAGCTCGACCGCGCGCGCCGTCGAGCCATAGCCGGCCGGAACGTCGAGCCGGCTAGCTGGACCAAGCAACACCTTCGATCCATCGTCCAGCACCAGCGACCGGCGTTCGCCGATTACGGTCTCATACGTGCGTGCGGCGACCGTTGTCGACCGGCTCGACTCAGGCGGACGGCGAACGCTCACCACGACGAAGCCGACAGCAGCAGCGGCCAACAGCGCCATCGTCAACACACCACGCCGCGATCGACTGGCGGCCCCCGTACCCGGAACCAGCGTGAGACGCGGCTGGTCCGGTAGCGCATCCGTCATCCGGGCATGGACTCGGGCCAGCGCCGCCTCCACGTCGACGATTCCGCCGTCCCCCTCCCCGTCCCGCGAAGCAGTATCCAGGGATTGGTGCAGGCGTTCCAGCAACGCCCGTTCGTCCGGATTAGCGTCCAGCCAGCCGTTCACACGCGTTGCTTCCGCGGAGGGACTCTCACCCGCGAGATACCGGGCGATCGCCTCCCAATCGGGTGCAGGCACCGCGCCGCCGAATCGGGGCTGGGAACTCGCGTCGTCTCGCATGCTTTATCGACACCACATGAACTGGCTACCCTTAGGACGGATCATGGTTCGCTACCGAGAGTATAGGGAAGCGGCCTCGATCGGGATAGCCGAATTCTCGTTGCTTTGCCCCTCGCCGTGACGCCTTCCGACCGCGAACAGCCGGACGATCGTGAGCTGCTGGAGCGCCTGCGGGTGGGCGACCAGTCCGCGTTCGACGCCGTGTTTCAGGCCCATTACGCGCCCCTCGTGCTGCTCGCCGAGAGCATGTTGAGGAGCCGCGCGGCCGCCGAGGACGTCGTGCAGGAGGTCATGCTCGAGCTGTGGCGACGCCGCGCCGAGCTACAAATCCAGGAGTCGTTTCGGGCATACCTGGTCCGGTCCACGCGGAACCGGGCGCTGAACCAGATTCGTCACGCAAACGTGCAGCGCCGCGCCGAGCCTGAGCTCGTTCGCGAGGAGGGAGTGGCCCCAACCGGGGCTTCGGTGATCGTGGCCAGTGAGCTGCGTGAAGCCATTACCGCGGCGGTCGCCGAGCTGCCGCCGGCATGCCGTGAGGTCTTCGCGCTCAGCCGAACGCAGGGTCTACGATACGCGGAGATCGCGGCGACGCTCGGGATATCCGTGAAGACGGTCGAATCGCAGATGGGCAAGGCACTTCGCCATCTTCGCACTCGGCTCGCGCAATGGCTACCGGAAGCATCGGCGCTCTGATTGCGTCGATTGGATAGCCGCTGGCGCAGTACACAGCCGAGCGCGCCGGCTGGCCGACGCGTCCCCCCCCCCGCGAGGCCGGCCTGTCGCTGGATGCGCGTAAGGGCAACGCGGTGCAGCCGTGTCGTCCATCTGACTCAAGCCGGATGTTTTCATGAATAGAGGAACCACCGTCGCGCTCTGTGGCGCGACGATCGCGATCGCCGCGTGTCGCGATGCAAGCGCACCGACCAATTCACCTTCGCTCAGCATGGCGTCGGCGTTTGCGTCGGCGCCGGCCGGGTTCGATCAACTCAGCACGAGCTTCGACGCGGCGCCTGGAATGGGGGCGTTCGAGCCGGAGTTCGACATGCACGGCCATGGCCACGGCGGGCCCGGCGGCATGGGGCACGAAGGCCCAGGATTCGGGCTCGGGTTGATGGGTGGTGGACTCCGCGGGCCTTTTCTGGGCGATGGCCTGCGACATTTCCCGGCCGACAGCTCTTGCTCTTTCTCCAGCGGAACGGGACTCGTCAGCTGCTCGACGACGCGCAACGGCCTGACGGTGACGCGAATCTCCAAGTACACGACCGCGTCGGGCCAGGCTCAGCCAAAGATCGACAGCTTGACCAACACCGTCGCGACGACCGTGACGGTCAACGGAACCGTTACGCGGCGCGACAGTAGTACGAGTGTCGTCAGCGAATCGAGCAGCGAGACGATTTCCGGTCTCGCCAAGGGCAGCACCAAGCGCACGATCGACGGCGCGTCGGCGGGCACGGAGAACACGATTGGGAAGTCGAGGCAGGGCGACTTCACCGCCAAGCGTATCGCGGGCGACACGGTCAAGGGCGTCGTGATCCCGGTCCCGACGAGCACGACTGCCTTCCCCTATCCCACGGCAGGCACCGTGATTCGCGCGATGAGCGTCACGGTCACCCTGTCGGGCGGCTCGCCAGAGACGTCCTCGCGCCGCGAGGTCATCACGTACGACGGCTCGGCCACGGCGAGGGTCGTCATCACGCACGACGGCACGACGCAAAACTGCACGTTGCCGCTCCCGCGCGGCCACCTGAGCTGCCAGTAGAACCGCCTTTTAGGAGTCGAAGATGAAGGACGTTACAGAACCGAACACCGCCTGCGGCCACGACTGCGCGTGCGGTCGATCCAGCGCTGGTGGAGACGCGATCGAGCGCCGTGATTTTGTGACGCGAGCGGCGGCGGCGCTCGCCGCGGTCGCGCTCGCGGCGTGCGGGATGGGCGACTCGCTCACATCGCCGAGCACCGTGAAGTCCACGACGCTCACGCTGTCGAGCTATCCGAATCTGGCCAACGTCGGAGGTGTGGCGACGACGAGCGTGGACGGAATTCCACTCGCTATCGTGCGCACGGGCCAGTCGACATTCACCGCGTTCTCACGGATCTGCCCGCATCAGGGCACGACCATCAACGTGACTGCGACCGGATTTCAGTGTCCGCGCCACGGCGCGACGTTCAATTCCTCGGGTCAATGGATCGGCGGGCAGCCCACGTCGAATCTCACGCAGTACCCTGTCGCGTACGCCGCCGCCGCGGGAACGCTGACTGTCGGCTGACGGCAATCAGGGTAGATCGCTGGAGCCGTGTCATTGCAGTGAAGGACGAAGTGGGGTGAGGCGCAGTACCGCTTTCCGTGAGCCGCATCGCGATCCGGGTGGGGATCCGTGCCGAGCTCCGAAAGCCATTCAGCGGGGTGGTGCCGAATGCAGTTTCGGCATTCACCCCGCTGTCGCGTCTATGGCTCTTTCGTCTCTGGCGGAGTCGTGCGCCGCGGCACCATGCTATGCCGATGAGCCAACCTCATCCGACGTCGCGCTCGCTGCTCCGCATCCTCGGGCTTGCGTTCGGGCTCGCCGTAGTCGTCGGCAATACGATCGGCGCAGGAATCCTGCGGACACCGGGCGACATCGCTGGCCTGCTGCCGGCTATCTGGGCTTTTCTCGGGATCTGGATCGTGGGCGGTGTGTACGCACTGCTCGGCGCCAACGCGTTGTCGGAGCTCGGCACCATGCTCCCGCGCAGCGGCGGACAGTTCGTCTACGCGCGGCACACCTTCGGCGACTACGCCGGATTTCTCGTCGGCTGGATGGACTGGGTGTCGACCGCGGCATCGGCGTCGGCGATCGCGATCGTGATCGGCGAATCGGTGGCGATGGTGGTGGGCTGGCCACAAAAACTGGCGGCGTCAATCGCGATGGCCGTCGTGGCGATGTTCACGGTTCTGCTCATGCGGGGCACGAGGTTGGGCGACCTCGCGCAGCGCATCACGAGCTTCGCGAAGGCGGTGGCCCTGCTGCTGCTCGTCGCCGTGTGCTTCGCGTTCGCCGGCCGAGCGCAGGCGCCGGCGGCCGCGTCGGTTCCTGCGACCGCCACCGGATTTGCCGCGCTGCTCCTCGCCGCGCAGTCGGTGATCTACACCTATGACGGGTGGGACGGGGCGATCTACTTCTCGGAGGAGCTCGACGATCCCGGCCGGCAGATTCCGCAGTCGATGTTCTACGGGTTGCTGAGCGTTGCCGTCATCTACCTGCTCATCAACATCGCGTTCGTCGTCGCGCTGCCGGTGAAGGCGCTCACCGGATCGCCTCTCGCCGCCGCCACTGTCGCCGAGGCGATTTTCGGAGCGCGCGGCGACCTCCTGGTCCGGCTGGTCGTGATCGCGTCGCTGCCGAGCGCTGTGAACGCTTGCCTGCTCATGGCCTCGCGCGTCCTGTATGCGGTGAGCCGCGATGGCCTGGGACTGCCCATCGCCACGCGGGTGAACGTCGGCGGTACGCCGACCATCGCGCTCGCGTTCACGGGGGTCGTGTCGCTGGGCTTTCTCGCTACCGGAACCTTTGGATCGATCATCGCCATCGCCGCATTCTTCTTCGTGGCCGATTACGCTCTCTCGTTCGTCGCCGTGTTCGTCCTCCGATCCCGCGAGCCGCAGGCGATCCGTCCGTACCGGGCGATCGGGCATCCCTGGACGACCGGGTTCGTGCTGCTCGGGTCGCTCGCGTTCCTTGCGAGCGCTGTGGTGGCCGACCGCCGCAACAGCCTGTTCGCGCTCGGGATCGTGGTGGTGAGCTACCCGGTGTTCCGCCTGTCGCGGCGTCCCCGCACCACACCGGCGCCGGCCCGTCCGTAGATTTTCGGAAGCAGACCACAACCGCTCGTCACTCTGGAGCAACCGTGATCAAGCGAGACAAGGAACTGATCGTAGTGGGCGACCGCGTGCTCGTGCGCGTGGAGGATGGCGAAGAGCGGACGAACGTCGGGCTCTATCTGCCGCCTACCGCGATCGACAACCAGGCGGTGCAGGGCGGGAAGATCGTGGCCACGGGACCGGGTCTCCCGATGCCGAGCCCCGATTCATTCTCGGACGAGCCGTGGAACGCCCAGGAGCGCGCGACGCGCTTTCTGCCGATGCAGGCTCGCACCGGGGACTACGCATTGTTTTTCAGAAAGGCGGCGGTCGAGATCACGTTCGAGGGGGAGCGGTATCTGGTGGTTCCGCAGGCGGCGATTCTGGCGCTGGTGCGGGAGGACTAGAGGGCTGGAGGGCTGGAGGGCTGGGGGGCTGGAGGGCTGGAGGGCTGGGGGGCTAGAGGGCTCGAGGGCTGGAGGGGTAGAGGGCTCGAAGACTGCCGTCATCCAAGCTTCGAACCGTCCAACCCTCCAACCGTCGAGTCGACCTCCTCGATCGTCTTTTCCAAATTTTCCCAACATCAAGCTCATATGCGTCTTCCACAGCAGATGTACGACGAGCGCCTCGTGGCGCCGATGCGGCAGGATCTCACTCGCCTCGGGATCAGCGAGCTCAGAACCGGCGAGGAGGTCGATCGCGAACTGAAGAACGCAGCGGGCACGACGCTCGTCGTCGTGAACTCGGTGTGCGGCTGCTCGGCGCGCATGGCGCGGCCGGCGGTGGCGATCGCGTTGCAGAACCCGATCAAGCCGGAACATCTCACGACCGTGTTCGCGGGCCAGGACGCCGAGGCCACCGAGCGCGCGCGAAGCTACTTCGCGGGCTATCCGCCGTCGTCCCCGCAAATCGCGCTGCTCAAGGACGGTCAGCTCGTTTTCATGTTGGAGCGCTGGCAGATCGAAGGCCGGCCGCCCGAGGAGATCGCGCACGATCTCGTGAACGCGTTCAATCGGTATTGCGGGCCGGCGGCGAGCGCCGCGTAGTCATCGTCCTCGTGGCGAGACGGTCATTCGCCGAGGGTGGCCACAAGAACCCAGGGTTTGAACGGATGCTTCGGATGAGGCGGATCCCTGGGATTGCTCCGTGCGCCGGGTGAGTGCGTCGCGCAACGAGCCGTGATTGAATTTTGTAGAACGGCCTCGGGCCGGCGTCGGTGCGTGAAGCCGGCCCGAGGTCGTTCCCAATTCATTTTCTTTCGGTGCTGGAGCGAGGAGTCGTACTCGCAGTCGGAGCGATCCGAAGCATCCGCCACATCCGAAGGATCCGCTCCCCCAGTCCGTTCTTGATGCCGCCCGAGCGGCCGTTCGCCTATTCGAGCTTTCTGATCCAGATATTCCGATATCGCACTGGATCCCCGTGATCCTGAAGCGAGAGCGGTAGCGCGTCGGCGTGCTTGTGGTAGGGCGGCCTGGCCTTGTTGGCGGTCGGCCCGCTCAGCTCCACGTCGTCCTGGACGAGAACGCCGTTGTGGAACACGGTGAACCGGGCCGGGTTGGCCACGAGCCCGGCGCTGTTGAAGCGCGGGCGGTGGAACAGGATGTCGTACGTCTGCCACTCGCCCGGCGGACGGCTGGCATTCACGAGCGGCGGAAACTGCCCGTATACCGCCGCGGCGCTGCCGTCGGCGTAAGTGCGGTTTTGATACGAGTCCAGGACCTGGATCTCGTACATCCCCATGAGGAACACACCGCTGTTGCCACGTTCCTGGCTCTCACCTTTGGGCGGCGTGGGCGCGCGCCACTCGATGTGGACCTGCACGTCGCCGAATGCTTGTCTGGTGGCGATCGAGCCGGTGCCCGCGACGACTTCCATGTGTCCGTCGGCGACCTTCCAATGCGCGGGCCGATTCGCGCTGTCGGCCGATCGCCAGGCGTCGAGCGACTTGCCATCGAACAAAACGATGGCGTCGGATGGCGGCGGGTCGGAGGCCTTGAACGGGCCGGGATCGACCGCGGGCGGCTGCGGCCGATCCATCGAGTGCTGCGGCCACCTGGTCGACACCTGCGCGCCGGCCGACATCGCCATCAGCAGGAGCAGAACGGCCGCCCGAGTCGACACGAGCGGTCGTGCGCTATTTGTGGCTCAGCGAGTAGACGTACGCCGCGACTGCTTTGACCTGATCGTCGGTCAACGGCGTCTGTCCGCCGCCCTTGGGCCGCATCGCGAATCGATGCGCCTTGTCCTTGATCGAGTCGGCCGGCACGCCCGACATGATCAGCCGGACGTAGTCCTGGTACGTGCCGTCCACGTGCATGAAGGTCGGCCCCATGAGACTCGGCCCGTTCTGCGCACCCTTGGCATCGGCTCCGTGGCAGCGCACGCAAGACGCTGCGTGGAAGAGCGAATCACCTTGCGTGACCATCGCCATCGTCACGCCGGCCGGCAGTCCGCCGCTCGCGGGTTTGGCAGCGTCGCGCGTCGCACCAGTCTGCGCTGGAGTCGGCGCCGACGACGTCGTCGCGGAGCCGGATGAGCAGGCGGCGATCGCCGTCGCGGCGATCAGCATGAATGTCGGTCGGGCGAAGGAGTAGCGCATACGCTTCGATGAATGAGAAAGGGGACGTTGGTGATGCGACACCGGCAGCGCGCCGAGTCATCTGCAAGGATACGAGCACGCGCGCCCGGACGTTCGATCTGACCGCCGAACGGCGGCAAGAACGTATTGGCGGAGGCGGAGGCTGTCCATCCTCGAGGCGCGGGTGACGCGGCGGCGCGCTCGACAGGTGAACCGCTAGGAGCCGGGATCTTCGCAGACGATGTCCGCCACGGGCAGGAGATCGAATCGCCCCGCCTGAAGTTCGGCGCGCCACGCCTGCCGGATTTTGGTGAGTCGCGTCACACCGGAGTCGGCGACGACGATCGCGACTACCCGGGCATCGAGCCGACCATTCACGTCGCACGAACCGATCATCAGCCGTTCGTCCGCGGCGAGCGGTGGCACGCGAAGCTCGGCGCGAACCACGCGCTCGGCGGCGCCGCGGCCGTCATGCGGCCCGATCGTCTCGAGCCACAGCATGTCGCCGCGCGGCGTCCGCACCCGCGACACCGCATACTGACTGGCTCCGCCACTGCCGCGCGAAATCGTCGAGCCGGCTTCGTAAGAGAAACCCGAGGGCAGTGCGGCGTAACGCATGCCGACGTAGCTCGTTCGCCCGACCACCGCCTCCGGCGTCGCCGGCCGTCCCGCCATGCCCGAGTCACGCGACCGGATGTTGTGCGACTCGTCGCTCGAGGAGTAGTCGCCGCACGCAGCGGCGCCGCCGAGCGCGATCACGCATGCCGCCGCGAATAGATTGAAGCCGCTCATTTTCATTGGACGGAATATGCGTGCGATCATGCTGGCCGGGCTGCTTCTTGTCCGCTCGTCGGCCGTGGGCTCCTGGTCTGCAGCGACGCGAATTCCCGAGCGGTTGCAGGAACACCACGGCGTGCTTCATCGCGGCAGGATCTACATCGCCGGCGGCATCGACTCGCTGAGTAACACGAGCAAAGTCGTCTATCGTTACGATCCGGGCCGGGACATGTGGGAGCGGCTTGCCGACCTTCCCCCCAAGCAGGGACTGGCGCAGACCGACGTCGTCGAGGTGTGGACGCCGTAGCGGTTCGTGTTACGGCTTGCGGTCGCCGGCCCGCCAGTCGCACACGACCGCATCGCCGACTTTCGTATTGCGAAAGCGCTCCGCCGTCACCGTACACTCACTTCGATCGGCGGCGATGAGCGTGGCCGGCTCCTCCTTGGCCTCGACTCGCTTGCGACTCGCGTTGGGCTTCGTGGTCGCCGTCACCGGTTGACCGGCGGGCGTGGGGAGCACGGTCGCGGTCGGATCACCCGGGCCTCGGACACCGCCGCCGCGGGGCGCCTGCGTCCGATGGCACGCAGCGACCACGAGAAGGGCCGCGCAGGCGAGCAGATATGATCGAATGCGTCGCATACGATCCTCGAACGGGAGAGTGGTGTGATCCAGTACACTCTCGTTCGGTCGATGTGCCGCGGCGCCGTCAGCGTCCGGTGCGTACCTTCGCATACAGGTACTGATCCATGACCCGTCCGTCCTTGATCGCGCTGCGCCGCATCGTGCCCTCGCGTTCGTAGCCGGCCTTTTCCAGCGCGCGGCAGGACGCGGCGTTCGTCGTGAAGGGAACGGCAAACACTCGCTCGAGACGGCGTTTATTGAACGCGTAATCCGTCACGAGCCGGATCGCGCTCGTCGTGATCCCGCGGTTCCAGAACGCTTCGCCAAGCCAGTAGCCGAGCTCCGCGCCAATGCGTTCGATGTCGGTGCCGGGATGCAGGCTGATGCCGCCGATCGCTTCCCCGCCGACATCGATCACGAAGCTCGTCTCGCTTGCATCGGAGAGCACATGCTCGATGTAGGCCGTGGCGTGGGCTTCCGTGTATGGATGCGGAAAGCGGTCGCGGAGATTCTCCCAGATCCGCCGATTGTTGCCATGCTTGGCGAGCGACGCGGCATCGCTCGCGCGAAAACTCCGAACGATGCATTCACGGGATTGGAGCTCGATCATGGCCGACTCACCTCCGGTGAAAAAATCTACGGACACGGCAGCTCGAAGCAGAGGCCGGTGCACAGCTCCGGGTCTGCTTTGAACGTCGGGTGACGGGCCGACGGTCTGCGCGGGTACAATCGAGCGTGTGCAGTTCTCACCGATCTCCCGGATGATCGAACACCGCGTCGACCGAACACTCATACAACCGATGGAGTGCCGCTGCCTGCGGCGACTTGGCAGCCTGCACGATGGGGGATATGTCGTGCCGGCCGAGGCCATCAGCCGGGCGTGCGTCCTCCTGTCGTTTGGCGTGGCCACGAACTGGACCTTCGAGCGCGCTGCCGTGGAGATGAATCCTCAGCTCAGCGTCGAGGCGTACGATCCCTCGGTCGGCAAAGCGAGGTTCGTGTCGCTCGGACTGCGCGCGGCGGTGAGCGCGCCGCTGCGTCTTGCGGGACTCAACCCGCGCGGCGCGCTCGCCTCACTTCGCAAACTGCACGCGTCCGCCGACTACTTTCGGTTCTTTTCCGGCCGGCGTCGGCACTACAGGGAGCGTGTGTGGCACAACCGCGATCGTGGGAGTGCGTCGGTCTCTGATGCCATAGAGCGCAGCGGAGCGAAACGACCGCTCTCGGTATTCGCCAAGATCGACATCGAAGGCGCCGAGTATCGGATCCTGCCCGGCGTGTGCGATCACGCGGAATTGTTTGCGGGGCTCGTCGTGGAGTTTCACGACACCGACATTTGCGCGGATACGTTCAATGCCCAGTTGATGCGTCTTCGTGATGCCTTCGAGGTCGTCCACGTTCATGGCAACAACTACGGAGACTTGAGCTTCGACAAGTCACTTCCACTGAGCCTCGAGATCACGCTCATGAATCGCGGGCTCTTCTCGAGCCCGCCCGTCCCGTACACTGGCCCGCTGCCGCGACCGGGCCTCGACTGGCCCAACGACCCGCGCATGCCGGACTACGTCATCAGACTGTGAGAGGCGACGCGGCCGCCGCCAAGCTTCACCGGCTCAACGCCAATCCCATGCTCGCGGCGCTTCCCGGCGGGAGCTAGAATCTCCACTCGCCTCCCCGCCTCGGAGAATCGATGTACGTCCTCCACGCTTTGCGCCGCGCGCTCGCCGCCGCTTTTGTCAGCTTCGCGTCGTTGCTGGCCGCCCAGACACCGGTCGCCACGCAGTTCGACAAGCTCCACTTCCGCTCGATCGGCCCCGCCATCATGTCCGGCCGCATCGCCGACATCGCCGTGTACGAGAAGAACACGTCGATCTGGTATGTCGGCGCGGCGCACGGCGGCGTGTGGAAGACGACGAGCAACGGGGCCGTGCTCACGCCGATCTTCGAGGATCACGGCCTGATGTCGATCGGCGACGTCGCGGTGGCGCAGTCGAATCCCGACGTCCTGTGGGTCGGCACCGGCGAGTCGAACAATCGCCAGAGCACCTCGTGGGGCGACGGTGTGTGGAAGTCGACCGACGGCGGCAAAACGTTCACGAACATGGGGCTTCGCGAGTCGAAGCACATCAACCGCATCGTCATCGATCCCGCCAACGACGACGTGGTGCTCGTCGCGGCGACCGGCCCGCTGTTCGGCTCGGGCGGCGAACGCGGCATCTACAAGACGACCGACGGCGGCGCCACCTGGAAGCGCGTGCTGTTCGTGGACGACGAGACGGGCGCCAACGATTTAGTGATCTCGTATACCGATCCAAAGACCATGTACGCGTCGACGTATCAGCGCCGGCGTACGTCGTGCTGCGTGAACGGCGGCGGTCCGGGAAGCGGCATCTGGAAGTCGACGGACGGCGGCGACACCTGGTCGCGTCTCACGAACGGGCTTCCCGCCGGCCCGCTCGGCCGAATCGGGCTCGATACGTACCGCCGCAACGGGAACATCCTGTACGCTTCGATCGAGGCGCCGACACCCGTGGGGCGTGGCGTGGCGAATGCGGCGCCCGAAACGGGCGACACGGCGGCGGCCGGCGGCCGCGGCGGTGGCCGCGGAGGCGCCGGTTTTGGCAACGCGGGCGGCGAGAGCGGACTCTATCGCTCCGACGACGGTGGCGCGACGTGGCATCGCGTCAGCAACACGAACCCGCGCCCGCTCTACTTCAGCCAGGTGCGCATCGATCCGACCAACCCCGACCGGGTGTTCATGGGCGGCGTCAAGATGCAGATGACGGTCGACGGCGGCAAAACGATGGAGGGCAGTGCCTCGCTCGCCGCGCACGACGATGTGCACGCCATCTGGATCGATCCGAACAACTCCGATCACATGCTGATCGGCGACGACGGCGGTGTGAGCGCGTCATACGACGGCGCCAGGACGTGGAATTTCTTCGCCAACTTGCCGGTCGGATTGTTCTACCACGTGGGCTACGACATGGCGACGCCGTTCAATGTTTGCGGCGGCATGCAGGACAACTACGACTGGTGCGGGCCGAGCCAGTCGCGGCAGAGCACCGGCATTCTCAATCACGACTGGTTCCAGATCCAGGGCGGCGACGGCTTCGTGGCCATTCCCGACCGGCGCGATCCGCGATGGATCTACAGCGAGACGCAGGACGGGAACATCATCCGCCGCAACAAGGTCACCGGAGAGTCGAGGCAGATTCGGCCCAATGCGTTCAACGTCAGCCCCGCGCCCAAAAAAGGCGAGACGTTCCGTTGGCACTGGGACACGCCGATGATCATCTCGCCCGACGATCCGGGCACGCTCATCGTCGCCGCGAACAAGGTGTTCGTGTCGCACGACCGCGGCGATTCGTGGACGACGATCAGCGGCGATCTCACCAGCAACGCGAATCGCGACACGATCGTCACGATGGGCGTGAAGGGCGCCGACATCCGCAACTCACGCGACGACGGTGTCTCACAATGGCCGACGATCGTATCGCTCGCCGAGTCGCCGCGGCAGAAGGGGTTGTACTACACGGGGAGCGAGGACGGTCTCGTCTACGCGTCGCGTGACGCCGGCAAGAGCTGGCAGAACATCACGAAGAACATTCCCGGATTCCCCGACGCCTCCTTCGTCAGCGAAGTCGTGCCGTCGGCGTACGATGCGGCGACGGTCTATGTAACCGTCGACAATCACCGTCTCAACGACTACGCGCCGTACATGTGGGTGAGCACCGACTACGGCCAGACGTTCCACTCGATCGTGAACAACCTCGCGGGCGAGAACGTGCGCGCGCTCACCGAGGACCAGCGCAATCGTGACGTGCTCTACATCGGCACGGAGACGGGGATCTTCCTCTCGCTCGACCGCGGCAAGTCGTGGCAGCGACTGAAAGCCAATCTTCCCAACGTGCGCGTGGACGAGATCACGCTCCATCCGCGCGACAATGCGATGCTCGTCGCCACGCACGGGCGCGCGCTCTGGATCCTCGACCACCTCGAGCCGATCCAGGAATACACGGCGGTTCAGGCGGCGAACGCCGACGCGAAGCTCTTCACGGTGCCGATGGCTCTCGAGTGGAAGACCAAGGACGATCGCAACGACGAGTTCTGGGGACATCAGTACTTCGTGGGCGAGAATCCGCCCAACGAAGCGGTCGTTCAGTATCTGGTGAAGAAGCCGGTGCAGAATCTTAGGCTTCGCGTCACCGACGCGGCGGGCAAGATCGTGCGTGATGATTCGGTGCCGAGCGCCAAGGCGCAGCCCGGGATCCAGACCGTGTGCTGGGACATGCGCGTCGAACCGATTCCCGCGCCGGCCGCGGATTCGGCGGGCGGTGGTCGCGGCGGCCGCGGTGGTGGTGGAAGAGGCGGTCGCGGCGCGACCTCGCCCGCCGTGCCCGGCGTTCCGGCGCCTGTCCCGACTGCGTACACGGCGCTCAATCCCTGCGCGACTCCGGGCGACAGCGCGACGACCGGTCGCGGCGGCGGTGGAGGATTCGGCGGCGGGGGTGGACTCGGCGGCCCCGGGCCGTATGTGCTGCCTGGCGCGTACACGGTCGCGCTCACTTCCGGCGGCAAGGTGCTCGACTCCAAGCCACTCAAGCTCAGCTTCGATCCCGACGTGCACTTCGCAGCCGCCGAGCAGCAGTACTACAACAGCGTCGTCGCCGACCTGCACTCGCTCCAGCGCCGCGCAACGGCGGCGGCGGTCGCGCTCAACTCGCTTTACCCGCAA
>DATISA010000203.1:0-27427 GCA_035469245.1 Gemmatimonadaceae bacterium | reverse complement strand
TCGGGCGCGACTCGAACGATTTCGTCTTCCGTAAAGATGGCGGCCATCGTCCCCTCCGGACTCCACATCACGCCCGTGTGGTGCAGCTTGACGCTGCCGTTGGCCGTGTGCTTCCACACTCCCATACAGATGTTCCCGCCGGTCGGCGGCAGAAAGGCGTTTTCCCATTCTGTTCCGTCGGAATGCCAGGTCTTGAATGACTGATTGAACGGGAAAGAGCCTGGCGGGACCACTGGGATCGGCAGGGGACCGGAGGTCGAGTGCGTTGCCGTGTATTCCACGTACCACAGGCCTACGATGGTAGCGGGCTCCTGGGCCTGTTCGCCCCCCGGTTGCCTGAATGGCGCGCGTGCGGGCACACGCCCGGGAGCGTTCAGGAAGGGAGCCAAGGCAGTGCCCCCTTTGCCTGGAACGAAGCACCCGGCTCGTGCTTCGCCGGCGATAAGCGATAGCGCAGCCACGGCCAGGCCGACGGGTATGATGAAGCGTCCGGGCCACGACGGCTGAAAATTGTGTGCTCGAGTCATTTGCGTCTCCTTGAGAGGGTCGGGAACTGCGCGCGAACGGCCGACGGCACGTGGAGAAGGCAGCGGCCTTCCCCCGGGCGTGTTGCGGCCGGGTTCGCGGGACGGCATGTTGAGGCGCGCGCGTCGCGACGCGCCTGGTTCTAGATGAGAGAACGAGAATCCCGGCGCGTGCCCGACACGGCGCGTTGCGGATCGAAGCCCTCGAATGCCGTTATGAGCCCTCAGACGAGCCGCGCCACAGCCTTGGAGAAGCTCCGAAGCGGTCGTCGCGAGGCGCTCGACGAGCTCACCGTGCTGCTCTACCACGAGCTGCGCGAAATCGCGCACCGCCACCGCGCCCGGCACGAGGACGACGCGACGCTGGCCACGACGGCGCTCGTCCACGAAGCCTATCTCAAGCTCGTCGATCAATCGCAGGCGCACTGGAACGACCGGGCGCATTTTCTGGCTCTCGCCGCGGTGGCGATGCGACACATCCTGACGGATCGCGCCCGGGCGCGTCTCACGGCTAAGCGCGGCCGCGCGCGCGAACCCGTGACGCTGGACGATGCAATCATCGCGTCCGACGACGCGCCGGACGCTCTGCTGCAGGTCGACGAGGCGCTCGCCTGGTTGGACACCCTCGACGCACGACTCGCGCGCGTGGTCGAGCTCAGGTTCTTTGGCGGATTGACGCACGAGGAGATCGCCGCAGCGCTCGGCGTCACCGTGCGAACGGTCGAGCGCGATTGGGCGAAGGCGCGAATGCTCCTGGCTGAGGTACTCGCGGCGTGACGGAGGGCGGAGAAGCGCCGGCCCGTTCGCCGATGACGCCCGAGGTCTGGAGCCGGCTCGGGCCACTCGTCGACGCTGCACTCGAGCTGCCGCCCGAACGACGGCAGGCGTACATCGATGCCATTGCTGGGGGCGATGTGACGCTCGCCGCGGAGCTCGAGCGTTTGATCGGACTTGCCACGCGAGGCGACTCGCTGTTCGAGGCGGCGGCAGCCGAGCGTTCCGCATTGCTCGCGAATACGCGATCAACGGCGGACGGAGAGTTGATCGCCCAACTTCAGGAATCGCTCGGCACAAACTACGACGTCGAGCGCGAAATCGGCGGCGGCGGCATGTCGCGCGTGTTCGTTGCGCGCGAGCTCAGCCTGGGCCGCTCCGTTGTGATCAAGGTGCTGCCGTCCGACCTAGCGGCGGGCGTGAGTGCGGATCGTTTCGCGCGCGAGATCAAGCTCGCGGCGTCGCTTCAACAGGCGAACATCGTCCCGTTGCTCGCCGCCGGCACCGCGTCGGGTTTCCCGTATTACACGATGCCCCTCGTGGAGGGACGCTCGCTGCGAGAACGCCTGGCGCGCGACGGGCCACTGCCGATCAACGAAGCGATCGGAATTCTGCGCGACATCGCGCGCGCGCTCGCCTATGCGCACGCTCGCGGCGTCGTGCACCGTGACATCAAGCCGGGCAACGTGCTGTTGTCCGGAATGACGGCGGTCGTCACCGACTTCGGCATCGCGAAGGCACTCGGCGACGCCCGCGGCGAACACGGTCACGTCACGCTCACGGGCACGGGCACGAGTGTCGGCACGCCGGCATACATGGCGCCCGAGCAGGCGGCGGGCGATCCGGCGACCGATCACCGCGCCGACATCTACGCGTTCGGGTGCGTTGCGTACGAGGTGTTCACGGGCAAGCCGCCGTTTCCGCGCGCCGCGCCGCACGAGGTGATTGCCGCCCACTTTCGTGAACGGCCAAAGCCGGTCACCGAGCAACGCGCGGACGTGCCACCCACGATCGCCGATCTCGTTGCGAAATGCCTGGAGAAGGATCCCGCACGACGGCCGCAGACCGCCGAGGACGTGCTGCAGTCGCTCGACGTCGCGACGACCGATCCGGTTGTCGTGCCGCGGACGCGAAGTCGTCGTGCGGTGGTCGGCGGCGTCGCGGCCGCGGGCGTCCTCGTCGCCGGTGCGGCCAGCTTCGCGCTCCGGAGCCACGATCAGCCGCCCCAGCCTTTGACGTTCGCCGTGGTGCCGTTCCGAAACGTCGCCCACGACACCGCACTCGATTACCGCAGCGACGGCATCGCCGACGAGATCCTGAACGGCATGGCGACGGTGCCCGGCGTACAGATCGTCGGCCGTGACGCGGCGCGCCGATACCGCGAGCGCCCGGGGCACGAAGCGCTTGACCCGCGGACGATCGAGAATGGCCTCGGTGCCAGACTACTGGTGACCGGGACGCTGCGCGAGCTCGATGGGCGTGTCACGATCTCCACCCAGCTCAACGACTCGGCATCGCGCGGCGAACTGTGGTCGGGGTCGTTCGTCCGAGACGCGAAGGATTTCGGGTCGATAGCCAATGACATCGTCCGTACGATCGCCGATACGCTCGCCGTGCGATTCGGCGATCGCATTCGCGCGCCGCAACGCGTTGGATCCGCGACGGGCACGAGCAATCCCGCGGCGCTGGATCTCTACCTGATCGGGCAGCAGCAGATGAAGCGGCGCGGCGCGGGAGTTCGTCAGAGCATCCTGAACTTCGAGCGCGCGATCGACCTCGATCCGAAGTTCGCGCGGGCGTACGCGGGATTGGCAACCGCGCTGCAGTTGACCCCTTTCTTCGACGGTACACCGCCCC
Source organism: Gemmatimonadaceae bacterium (assembly GCA_035469245.1). Taxonomy (GTDB): domain Bacteria; phylum Gemmatimonadota; class Gemmatimonadetes; order Gemmatimonadales; family Gemmatimonadaceae; genus JAQBQB01. The sequence goes on along the minus strand of DATISA010000203.1, from coordinate 24,272 downwards.
CCGATGTGAGAGATCGCACGCTGAATGCGGCGCGGCATGCGCTCGAGCTCGACAACACCCTCCCCGATGCCCACGTGGCGCTCGGCGCAGTGTACGCGTTTTCCGGCCAGTGGGATTCGTCGGACGTCGAATTCCGACGCGCGTTGGCGCTCGATCCCGACAATGCGGCGGCGCTAGTGACGTTCGCGCGACTACTGATACAGCGTGGCGACGTCGAGCCGGCACTCGGCTACCTCGAACGGGCACGCAAGAACGAGCGCGTCTCGCCGATCATATCGGCCTGGTTGGCCTACGGTTTCTTCCTCACCGGACGCGTCGATTCGGCGCTGGCCGAGAGCGCGCGCGCCATCCAGCTTGATTCAACCGTGCTGCCGGCGGCAAACCTCGCGGGGCAGATCAACATCGCTGTGGGTAGACGCGACGTGGCACGACGCATCATGGATGGCGCGGCGGTGATGGGCGGCATGACCACCGCGCCGTACGTGTACGCGAAGCTCGGCGACACGGCTACGGCGAACCGCATCGTGCGGTCGATGGAGGCCAACAGTCCGCCACCCTGGTACGCGGTCATGGAACGCGTCGGCATCGCGCTCGGGGTCGGCGACACGGCCGCCGTGCTCTCGGGTCTGGAGTGGGTGGCGACATCCGCGGGTGCGGCGTGGATCCAGCCGTTCTCCGTCCGCGATCCAATCTACGACCCGATCAGACGGAGCCCGCGATTCGCGGCACTGCTGCGGCAGACGAACCTGGACGTGGCCTCATTCACCGCGTCGCGCTCCCAGCGAGCTCGCTAGGCCCCGCGCCGAACGGCCGCTGCCGCCTCGCGCAGCCGATCCCACAGCACCCGCACGTGCTGCTCCTCCGTGCGGATATTCCCGATCGACACGCGCAGCGTGAAGCGGTCGCCGAGCTTGGTGTGCGACAGGAACGCGTCGCCGCCCGCGTTCACGTCGTGCATCATCTGCTCGTTCAGGCGATTCAGCTCCGGCTCGCTGAGACCGCGCGGAGCATAGCGAAAGCAGACCAACGCGAACGGCACCGGCGCGAGGAGCTCCCAGTCGTCGCTCGCCTCGATCCAAGATGCAAACTCGCGGGCGAGCACCCGATGTTCCCGCAGCCGCGCGATCAGCCCGTCGACCCCGAACGCGCGGATGACCATCCACAGCTTGAGTGCGCGAAACCGCCGCCCGAGCTGAACGCCGTAATCCATGTAGTTCACCACCTCGTCCTGCTCCCGCGTGACGAGGTATTCGGGCACGAGCGAAAACGCACGCTTCAACACGTCCGGTCGTTTCACGAAGAAGGCCGAGCAGTCGAAGGGCGTGAACAGCCACTTGTGCGGATTCACGACGAGCGAGTCCGCCTGCTCGACGCCCGCCAGCACCTGCCGGTACTCGGGCACGATCGCCAGCATGCCGCCGTAGGCACCATCCACGTGCAGCCACATTTGCTCGCGGCGGCAGATCTCGGCGATCGCCGGCACGGGATCGATGCTCGACGTGCTCGTCGTGCCGACGGTTGCCACACAAGCGAGCGGCAGGAACCCCAGCGCGCGATCCGCCGCGATCGCCGCGGCCAGCGCGGCGGGCCGCATGCGAAATTCCTCATCGGCGTCGATGTGCACGACGTTCTCGAGCCCGAGCCCGAGCGCGAGCGCCGCCTTGTCGATGGACGAGTGCGCGTGAGTCGACGCGTACACGCGAAGGCGCGGCAGATCCGCGCGCCCCGACATTCCGCGCTCGCGAATCTCGAGCTCCGGCCGCGCCTCGCGCGCCGCCGCCAGCGCGAGCATGGACGAGATCGACGCCGTGTCCGTCGTCATCCCGAACCATCCGTCGCCCAGGCCGAGCATCTGCCGCAGCCAGTCGGTGACGAGCTGCTCGAGCTCCGTTGCCGCCGGCGACGTCCTCCAGAGCATCGCTTTCACGTCCAGCGTCGCCGTCAACATCTCGGCGAGAATGCCGGGGACGGACGACGACGTCGCGAAGTAGCCGAAGAACGCGGGGTGATTCCAGTGTGTGATGCCGGGCAGGATCGTCGTCTCGAAATCGCGCACGATGGCGGCGAGCGGCTCCGGCGACCGCGGTGGATGTGCCGGCAGCGCATGCATGATCTCGCCTGGACGAGCGCGCGACAGCACCGGATACCGCTCCGGGTGCTCGAGATAGTCGGCGATCCAGTCGAGGATCGCCCGACCCCGTGAGATCAGCTCTTCGCGGGAGAGGTCACCGGCCATCGTCTTTCACCGCCATCGGAAGATCCTGAGTGCCACGGTGAAGCAGACCACCATCCACGCCATGAGCACCGCGAGCTGCGGCCACAGGGCGGGAAGCGAGATGCCGCGCAGCATGTTCGCCCGCAACGCGTCGTTGGTTGCCGTGAGCGGCAGAGCCTTGATGAATGGCTGCACCGCGCGCGGGAAGTTCTCGGACGAGAAGAACACGCCCGACAACACCCACATCGGCAGCATCGACAAGTTCATCAACCCCGAGACACCCTCGATGGTCTGCGAACGCGATGCAATCAGCAGCCCCAGTCCGCCGAAGGCGAGCGCGCTCACGATGATGATGATCACGATAGCGGCGAGCGATCCGCGCAGAGGAACGCCGAACAGCAGCACGGACGCGCCGAGCAGCACCGCCGCCTCGATCGCCAGCAGTACCAGCCGCGAGATCACGTACGACGCCAGATATTCGGCGCGCGACATGGGGGTCGCGACGAGCCGCTTGAGCAAATGCTTACGACGCTGATCCACGATCGAAAACCCCAGCCCCCAGATTCCGCCGCCCATGATCGTCATGCCAAGCAGCCCCGGTACCACGAAGTCGATGTACCGCGATCCAGTCTCGCGGACATGCTGCTCGGCGATCGGCAGGATGTCGCCGCGGCCGGCCCCGCGCTGCACGGCGTCATTCGCGATGAGCCGCGCGTTGCGGGCGTCTGGCCGTGTGTCGTCGTACTCGTAGCGCACGCCGTCCACTCCAGTTGGCGATGCGACGAGCGCGACGCGTCCCGTCCGGAGCGCCGCGGCGGCGCTGTCGGACGACAACAACTCGACCGCGAGCGAGCGATCGCGTCGCAACGCGTCGGCGAGTGGACCGGAACGTGGGCCGTTGTTCGCCACGGCGACGTGCACCACATCGGGCGGCTTGCTCCGGAACGCGATCCCCAGCCCGATCGCGAGCAGTATGGGAAAGCCGAACGACCAGAACAGGGCTTCGGGCTCCCGCGCGTATTCCTTGAACCGCACCGACACGAGCTGCACGAGCGAGCGATCGGAAAAGCGTTCACTCATCGCGGAGCTGCCTCCCGGTGAGCGACACGAACACGTCCTCGAGACTCGCCGAGTGCGTCGTGAGTTGTGACATTTCCAGGTTTCGTTCAGCGAGAAAAGCAAGCAGCGCCGGCACCGTGCGGTGCAGCTCGCCGACCTGAAGCTCCCAGCCGCCGGCGAGCGGTCGCGCGACCCGTACGCCGTCAAGCGCTCGCAGCGTCCGCTCGTCGAGCGGCGGTGCGCCATTGTCCAGCGCGAACTCCACGACGTGCTCGGCGCCAAGGGAGCCGATCAGCTCGCGCGGCGTCCCGAGCGCGATCACCTTGCCCTGATCGACGACTGCCACGCGGTCGCACAGAATCTCCGCTTCGTCCATGTAGTGCGTCGTGAGCATGATCGTGCGGCCGTGCGCCTTGAAGTCGGTGATCAGTTCCCAGAGCTGCCGCCGCGATTGCGGATCGAGTCCCGTCGTGGGCTCGTCGAGGAACATGAGGTCCGGATCGCTGACGATCGCGCAGGCCAGGGCGAGCCGCTGCTTTTGTCCGCCCGAGAGCTTTCCAACCCGCGCGCCGCGCTTTTCCCGGAGCTGCACCAGCCGGATCACCTCGTCCACCGGACGGCCTTTGTCGTAAAAGCTCCGAAAGAGGCGAACCGTCTCCTCCACGGTCAGCTTTTCCGAGAGCTGCGTCTCCTGCAGTTGAATGCCGAGTCGCTGGCGAAGTGTTTTCGCGTCGTGCTGCCACGTGAGCCCGAGAACCTCCACCCGCCCGGCATCGGGCGCGAGCAGGCCTTCGCAAATCTCGATCGTCGTCGTCTTTCCCGCGCCGTTTGGCCCGAGCAGGCCAAAGCATTCGCCCGACGCCACGGTCAAGTCGAGACCGTCGACCGCGCGAACATCTCCGTAGTGCTTGCGAAGCTCGCGAACGAGAAGGGCGGCGTCCGTCACGAGCTCCCTGGCGGATTCGTCGTGTTGGTCGTTGAGTACTGGTGGCGAGTGTTCACCGTCTCCCAGTCATCGGCGACTAAGCGGTCCATGCGAAAACGTCGAGGCCACTGCCATGAATGATTCCCAAGCGACTCGACTAAATGGATCGACTGCCACCTCCGCTGGCAATGGAGGGGAAGGGGGAGGGGGACGGCGAGGCGGAGGAATGCTCGAACTCGGAGTCGAACGCGGGATCATAACCGCCGAGCAGCGCGACGCGCTGCTCGCGCTCGAACGCGAAGCGCCGAATGTCACCGTCGAAGCGAAGCGGGGATTCAACGCCGTCACCGTCGCGTATTGGACGGGCGGCATTGCCGTGCTGTGCGCCTTTGCCTGGTTCCTGATCAGCCGGTGGGAGGTGCTCGGCCCCGGAGGAGTCCTCGCGGTCTCGCTCGTCTACGCGCTGCTGCTCGTGGTAATGGCGAGTGTGTTCTCGAAGAACGGCTTTCGGCACGCGGCGGCAGTATCCACAGTGCTCGCGGTGGGCATGACTCCACTCGTCACGTGGTCGGTGCTCGCACTCACCGGGTGGTGGGACCAATTCCCGGAACTCCGCTACAACGGTCCCGTCGCCGCCGAGTTCGACTGGCAGAACATCCGCTGGCTCCCCATCGATCTCACGACGATTCTCACCGCGCTCGTTGCGCTGCGGACGGTGCGCTACGGCGTCCTCGGTCTGCCACTCGCCATCGCGACCTGCGCGATCGGCATACACGGTATCTCGCTCGTGTTCGACGTCGACGTGGCGGATCAGCTCGGCCCTCGGCTCGCCATGCTGCTCGCCGTCGCCATGCTCTCGATCGGGTATGCACTCGACCGCGCCACGGAGGACGGCGAGGACTACGCCATCTGGTTCTACGCCGCGGGGCTCGTCTGGACAGCAGGCTCGATTCTCGGATTCTGGAATCGATCGGCCGCGATCGCGGCGCATTCGATGTTGTTCCTTTCGCTGCTTTTCGCCGTCGCCGCGCTCCAGATGCGCCGGCGGCTGTTTCTGGCCGCGGCGACAATCGGCTTTTTGGGATATCTCGGGTATCTCACATTCGACGTCTTTCGCAAGACGCTCGGCTATCCGATTCTTCTGGCCACAAGCGGCCTCGTCATCATTCTGCTCGCGGTCTGGATTCAGCGGCGATTTCCCGACCTTCAGCAGCGGATGAACGCGCCGGGCCCGCGTGTGATTCCTGGAGCGCCGCTCGCATTGGGCGGAGCGGGCCTGATCGCTCTGGTGATGATCGCCGTTGGAAGGTCGGATGCCCGGGCGCGGATTCGGGAGCGATACGAACGCGAAGCGGTGAGCAGGGTGGTCATGCACAATCGGAACAGAACGCGGCCGCCGACGCGACAGTCGTTCATACCTCGAAACCCGCCCCCGCGCTGACCCGTATCACAGTACGGCTGCAGTACCTCGAGGCAATCCATGTTGCTGATGCTCGGCGCCGCACTCGCGCTGAATTTTCAGGTCGTCCAGGTAGGTCCCTCTCACCGGCGGACGCCGGTGGTCCAGGACAGCGTCACGGATACGAGCGCCACGGGCACGCGGCGGCGGCGACAGGGCCGCCGACGTCCCGTCACGGCCCAACTGCTGACCACGGCGTTCAAGGACCAAACGGCCAAGGCCACTTTGCTCCGCGCACGAACCGCGCGTCTCACGCAGGACTCCGCGCTCATCGCGTACGACGCGATGTCGTACCAGCGAGTCTCCGTCGGCTTGGGCATTGGCCGAATCGGGCGCGACCGGCTCTTGTTCCGGCACGAGGCAGCGTCGCACGTGCGTTGGCGTCAGGGCGTGGGAGCCTGGGTCGACGTGAAAGGCGCACGGACCGCGGTCCCCATGGCATCCGGGCACAGCGAGATGTCGGCGGAAATTCACGCCGAGATGGACGACGATCCGGATATGACGGGCGAGATCCCCTATTTCCCGGGCTACGAGCCGCTGTGGATTGGAGGCGGCCTCGCGCGCGCGCAGGTCGATGAGACTGAGCTCGTGCACCCGATCGCCGACGGCGCGGAAGCGTACTACACGTACGAGACCGGCGATTCCATCAGCTTCAGGCTGCCCGACGGAAAAGTCATTCAGCTGCGCGAGCTCAAGGTGCGGCCGCGGCAGCCCAAGTGGAATCTCGGTGTCGGCTCACTCTGGTTCGACACGAAATCCGGCCAGCTGGTACGCGCTGCGTACCGGCTCTCCGTACCGCTCGACATCTGGGCGATCGCCAAGGAAGACGATCCCAAGTCGATGGACGACGTGCCGATATGGGTCAAGCCGATGATCACGCCGATGAAGGCCGAGGTGTCGGCGATCGCGGTGGAGTACGGACTGCACGAGGGCCGCTTCTGGCTCCCGCGGCTCCGCATGGCCGAGGGGAGCGCGCAAGTCAGTTTCATGCACGTCCCGTTCAAGCTCGAGGAGAGCTTCAAGTACAACAGTGTGAACGCCGCCGACAGCCTACCCGCCATCACGTTGGCGTCGGCGCAGCCGGAACCGCCTGATTCTTTGAGCGACCGCGAGCGCGAGGCATGGCGTGATTCCGTACGCGAAGTCCGGCGCGAGGGATTGCGAGCCGAACGCGATTCGGTGAGACGTGGCCTCAAGACCCGCACGGCGAGGTTGAACCAGTGCGACACTTCGAGCGTTCGTCTCACGACGAGGCGCCGGTACGACGGCGGCCTTGCGGTGGCTGTGCGTGTGCCGTGCGACTCCACCCTGTTGGCAACGTCGCCGGAGTTGCCCAAGTCCATTTACGATCCCGGCGAGGAACTGTTCGGCGCCAGGGAGCTCGACGCGCTCAAAGCCGAAGCGCTGTCGATGACGGCGCAGGCGCCGTTCTCGTTCCGGATGCATTTCCTGCCGCCGCCGACGTTCGCATACGGCCCGTCGATGATGCGCTACAACCGCGTCGAGGGCTTCTCCGCCGGCGCGTCGATCCAGCAGGAATTGGGCGGTGGCTACAGCGTCACCACGCTCGGGCGACTGGGACTGGCCGATCTCCAGCCCAACGTCGAGCTGACGGCGGCGCGCACGAACCTGACGAAGACGGTTCGCGTCTCCGGCTACAATCATCTCGTCTCGGCCGGCGACTGGGGACGGCCGCTCAGCTTTGGCAGCTCGTTCTCGGCGCTGTTGTTCGGACGCGACGAGGGCTTCTACTATCGCGCGAGCGGCGCCGAGCTGTCGGGCACGCGTGAGGCGGGTCTGGGTGGCGGCACGCGCCTCGATTGGCGCGCGTTCGCCGAATGGCAGCACAGCGCGGCGGTCAAGACCAATTTCGCCGTGAACGGAGCCGATTTCCCGCCGAACCTGATTGCGCAGCGCGCATCGTTCTTTGGGCTCGGGGCGCGCGTGAACAACCAGCACGGTCTCGATCCGCGGGGCCTGAGACTCTTCACCGATCTCAGGGTCGAGGCCGCGAGAGGGGATTCGCTGTACGGTCGCGCGGCACTCGACGTCACGGCGTCGCACGGGCTCGGGGCGCTCGCCGGCGCGCTCACGCTGTCGGGCGGAAGCTCGGCCGGTGCGCTGCCGCCGCAGCGCCGGTGGTATCTCGGCGGTTCCCAGACCGTCCGCGGTCAGAGTCCCGATACGGCGCAGAGCGGGAACGCGTTCTGGCTGGCGCGCGCCGAGCTGGGCGACAATGCGACCGGCGTCCGCCCGACGCTGTTCGCCGATCTCGGCTGGGTCGGCGACCGCACGAAGATGAGCCAGGTGGGGCGGCCGATGAGCGGTGTCGGGGCCGGTGTGTCGTTTCTCGACGGCCTGTTCCGGTTCGACGTGGCGCGTGGACTGTACCCACGGAAGCAATTCAGGGTCGATCTCTATCTCGAGTCAAGATTCTGATCTGGTTCGCTGCAGCCATAAATGAGAGTGGTCTGATTAAGAGTTGTGAACATTTGGCTCTGACTCTTGACGCCCTTGCCGGCCCAATTAGCTTCTGCCAGATGACGTCCGCCCAGACCATGTGCTGCTGTTGCATGTGTTGTCGCATGTGTCAACCGACACCTGAGGCTCTGGGCGTTCGCCTGCAGTAGTCAGCGACCACGATTCGCGACTCGCGCTCCGATCCTCACGACACGGATCGGGGCGTTTTTGTTGTGTGGGAACGCCCATCGGTCCGCGTGAATTGGAGGAGTCGTATCGCCCCGCGAGCGACCTTCACCCGGACCGACCATGGAACCCATCGCCATCTACCACGAACATCCCGACTGGTTCAAGCCGCTCTTCGCCGAGCTCGAGCGGCGCGACATGCCGTACGTCAGGCTCGACGCCGCGTCGCACAGCTTCGATCCATCGGAAGACGACGTCCCGTATTCACTCGTCGTGAATCGCGCGAGCCCGTCGGCGTATTTGCGCGGCCATCGGCAGTCGACCTTCCACACGCTGCATTGGCTGCGGCACCTGGAACGGATCGGCATCCCGGTGGTGAACGGTTCGAGCGTATACTCATACGAGCTCTCGAAAGCCTCTCAGCTCGATTTACTCGAGGAGCTCGGGCTGCCCTATCCGCGCGCGCGGGCGATCAACGACCCGGCGCGCGCCATAGACGCCGCGCGCGGCCTCCGCTATCCGGTCCTCGTCAAGGCGAACGTGGGCGGAAGCGGCGCCGGCATCGTCCGCTACGAGTCGGAGGGCGCGCTCGCGGGCGCGGTGGCTCGCGGCGAGGTCGAGCTGGGCGTGGACGGCGTGGCGCTCGTCCAGGAATCGGCGCCGCTTCGCGATGGGCACATCGTGCGCGTCGAGACGCTTGGCGGGAAATACCTGTACGCCATCAAGGTCCATCCTGCGGTCGGCTCGTTCGATCTCTGCCCGGCCGACGCCTGCCAGACGACGACGGGCGTGGAGCTCGTACGAGGCGCGTGCGCCGTGGACGCTCCCAAGACGGGCCTGCGCGTCGAAGGCTACGACGCCCCGGCCGACATCGTGGCGCAGGTCGAGGCGATCTCGCGCCGCGCCGGGCTCGATGTTGGCGGGATCGAGTATCTCGTCGACGATCGTGACGGGAAGCACTACTTCTACGACATCAACGCGCTCTCGAACTTCGTCGCCGATCCGGTGAACGTCGTCGGCTTCGATCCGTGGCCCGTATTCGTCGACTACCTCGAGGCGCGCGCCTCACGCGTGCCGCAGCAGGCCGTGCAGTCATGAGATACGGCTACTGGCTCCCCGTCTTTGGCGGATGGCTGCGCAACGTCGACGACGAAGGGATGGGTGCCTCGTGGGACTACGTCCGGCGGCTGGCGCAGCGGAGCGAGGAAGTCGGCTACGACATCACTCTCATCGCCGAACTGCTGCTCAATGACATCAAGGGGATCAACGCGCCATCGCTTGACGCGTGGTCGACCGCGGCGGCGCTGGCCGCGGTGACAGAGCGGCTCGAGCTGATGGTCGCGGTGCGTCCGTCCTTCCATCCGCCAGCCATTCTCGCCAAGCAGGCCGCGAACATCGACCGCATCTCCAACGGCCGGCTTGCGCTCAACGTCGTCTCGGCCTGGTGGAAAGACGAGGCGCGACGCTTCGGCGCCGCGTTCGACGAGCACGATGATCGGTACGCCCGAACGAAGGAGTGGCTGGACGTCGTGGACGGTGCCTGGAAGATGTCCTCGTTCAACTACCGGGGACGTTTCTACCAGCATGACGACATCGTGCTCGAGCCAAAACCCGTCTCGCGGCCCGGCCGGCCACGCCCGACGATTTACGCCGGCGGCGAATCCGAGACGGCGAAGTCGCTGATCGCGAGGCAGTGCGACGCGTACGTGATGCACGGCGATCCGCCGGAGCGGATCGCGCCCAAGATCGCCGACATGCGACGGCGCCGCGACCAGGCGTCGGAAGAATTGGGCATCGAGCTTCCACCGCTGCAGTTTGGCGTGGCGGCGTACACGGTCGTCCGCGATTCCGAGCACGAGGTGAAAGCGGAGATCGATCGGATCACGAACGTATCGGAAGGGTCGGCGGGATACGGCAACTATCGCGATTGGATCGCGAACACGAAGCTCGAGCAACAGGTGAGCCTGCAGGATTATTCAGTATCCAATCGCGGCCTCCGTGCGGGACTCGTCGGCACCCCCGGCCAGGTGGCCGAACGTGTGACGGAGTTCGCCGACGCAGGAGTCGATCTACTGCTCCTTCAGTGCAGCCCTCAACTCGAGGAAATGGAGCGATTCGCCGAGGAGATCATCTCGGCGCGGGTGTAATCGGCGGCAGGTACTCGACCACAGTTTGCCGACTGCCGCAGAACGTCACAGGAGTTGCAAGGCGCGAGATGCCGCTCGGCAAGAGGCCGAGCGGCGCTCATGTCCAAGCTTAGATCTGACAACGAGTTGTGCTATTTAGCCCGGCACCAAGCTCCGTGGTCCAGTTCTTACCATAGTGATGTAAACGCCCGGGTATCCGTGCGTCGTCACTCTCCCCTCCCGTGAACGCCGATCTCGAATCTCCCGAGCGGACGAACGCTCAGGTACTCCTGTGGCAGGCGCGCGCGCGTACCGCCGTCGCTGTGTTGCTCGGCGGCTTCGAGCTTCTCCTTCAGCTCAGCGGCACGCTTCGCGGCAGCACGATCTGGCTGGCCGGCGCGATTCTCGGCTACGTCGGTCTCGTGCAGCTCCTTGCCGCCCGGATCCGCCGCACGGGTGTGGCTGGAAGCTGGATCGTCGGTGCGACCGTATTCGCCGACCTCCTCTTCATCTTCGTCACGACGCTCGCCACGTCTCCGCCGTCATCGTATGACAGGATTCTGATTCTGTCGTTCTTCGTCCTCCATCTCACCGAGTCGTTCTTCGGGCGCACCCACGCCACGCTCGCGCTGCTCGCGGTCATCGCGGGCTACCTGGGCGTCACCTGGTACGCGTCGCGACACGGCTCGACGATCGTTGGACCGGAGGAGCTCTGGACCGTGGCGCTGTTCGCGACGGCGGCGCTGATGTTCATCGGGCAGTACGGCAGCTTCCAGCGTCGGCTCGAGCACGTCGTCGAGCTGTTCAAGTGGGCCGAGGAAGGCGATTTCACCCGTGTGTACGACGTGCGGGCGGAGAAGCAGCCCGGCGCCATTACGCGCATGGGTCGAGCGTACAATCGCGTGCGCGTTCAGCTGGCGAGCATGGTGCTTACCGATCCACTCACCGGCTGTCTCAACCGGCGCGGGCTCGACCAGACGCTCGCCCGCGAGATGGCGCGCGCGGCGCGGGCCGGCAGCACGGTCTCGCTGGTTGCGCTCGACATCGACCACTTCAAGACCGTCAACGACAACTTCGGCCACATCGCGGGCGACGCCGTGCTCAGAGAGTTCGGCGGGCTGCTCAAGCAAACGGCGCGAGCCGGGGACATGGTGGCGCGCACCGGCGGCGAGGAATTCACGATCCTCCTGCCGGACACCGAAGCGGCGGGCGCGTTGCACACCGCCGCGCGCGTCTGCGACACGGTTCGTTCCCACCAGTTCATGGTGAACGGCAAGCGCCTCTACCTGACAATAAGCGCCGGCCTGATCTCGATGGAGGCCGTTGGCAGCGACGCGGCGAGCACGAACCTGAAGGAGCGGGCGGATGAGGCGTTGTACGCCGCGAAGCGCGCCGGACGCGATCAGGTGCGCGTGTGGGATGATCAGCTTCCGCTGACGCTCACGCCTCCGTATGGACTCTCGAGCGTCGCGGGCGCCGACGACTAGCGAGCGCGCCGCCGAGCGTCGCCCGCTGCCGGGATTGCGCTCGACTCACCGCGGACGCGTCGGGATCCTGAGGGCGACGTCTCCACTCGCACCCTTTCCCGGAGGGCGGGCGAGGGCGCTGGGCTGACGTGGGCCGATCCGACGATGCCCGCCAACAAGGCGGGCATCGTCGCATTGGGGATGGGGTGCCGCTACCGTCTGGTGACGGTGACTTTCCCCGATCTGCCTTTTGCGGGACGGATCACGATGTCGATGTCGCGACCCAGGCGCGCCAACATGCGAAGCAGACGCTCGGTCGAGAACCCGCGCAGCTTTCCCGTGACGACCAGGGAAATCTGCGACGGCGCGTCGCGCATGATGTAGGCGGCTTCGGTCTGTGTCAGTTGTTGATCGTCCAGAATGTTCGCGATTTCTTTGGCGAGCACATTCTTGGGGATCACGGATTCCGGGACCGCCCTGGGGCGGCGCTGCGTCGCTCGAGCCACGGTGGGTTGGGTCAGAGTTGAAGTGTGAGTTCGGGGGACATTTAGAGCGCTTTAATATTAGCGTAACACTCGGAACGCGAAAGACCCGCGTGAAGAAATTATCGCCGCAACATGATCGCACTATTGTGTGCAATTCGGCATCGGCGTTTCACCAACAAGCTGTCGGGATATCAGCGACGTACCATCAGAACTCTCAGAAAGGGGGCGCGCGATCCAACCGACCGGGCTCCTGCCGGCCGCTGGCGTACCGAGCCGGGGGTCGTCGGGCGGCCGCCGGCCGATGAGCAAAATTGGATCAGCGAATCCTCAGACAAAGGGGCCGACGTGGCCGACTCTCACGGCCGGGCGTCCGCCCGGCGACGCCATCTGACGCCAATCTGAGGCGCAATGCATGTGTTTAGCAGCCTGCTTGCCGGGGGAAAGCTCTGCCGGCGATCTTGCCTTCTCCTCAAGGAGCCTTGGTTGATGTCGCTTCGTCCGCTCATTGCCGCCCTCGGCATCGCCTCGATCGCGGCATGCGCGCGAGCTCGCCTCTCGCCGCCCGCCCCACGGTCCGCGGTATCACAGGAGGCGCTACGCGAAGGTCTCGGCGCATTCGCCCACGACTCGATGATGGGTCGAGAGGCCGGAACTGTGTGGAACGAGAAGGCGACCGACTACGTCGCCTCGCGGTTTCGCATGGCTGGTGTCGAGCCCGCCGGCGAAGGGGGAACCTATTTCCAGATCGTGCCGCGGATCGTATCGCGCTACCCGAGCGCGCCGCCCGGCAGCGCGCGAAACGTGATCGGCGTCATTCGCGGCAGCGATACCACGCTTCGCGAAGAGTACGTCGCGATCACCGCGCACAATGACCACATCGGATACAATCACCGACCGGTGGATCACGATTCGCTGCGCGCGTTCAACACGATCGTTCGGCCGCTCGGCGCCGACAGCCCGAATCGTCCGGCTTTCACAGAAGAAGCAATGCGTATTCGCCGGATATTGGATTCACTGCGCGCCGTGCGCACGCCGAGATTGGATTCAATAAGCAATGGTGCCGACGACGACGGCTCCGGCACCATCGCACTGCTCGAGATCGCGCGCGCGCTCGCGAACTCCGGCGTTCGGCCACGCCGCTCGATCCTCCTCGTTTCACACACGGGCGAAGAGAAAGGACTGTTGGGGTCGGCATGGTTCACCGATCATCCGACCGTCCCGATCGACGCGATCGTCGCCGAGTTCGACGTCGACATGATCGGACGCGGCGCCGCAACGGACATCGCGAAGGGCGGGCCGACCTACCTGGAGGTCGTTGGGCTGCGCCGCCTCTCGAAGGAATTCGGCGATTGGGTCGAAGCGGCGAACGCGAGAGAGCCCCTACCCTTCGTCTTCAATTACGAGTACGACGCTCCTGGCCATCCCGAGCAGTACTACTGCCGCGCGGATCACTACAACTACGCCCGATACGGCATTCCGAGCGTCTCACTCTCGCGCGGCAGCCATCGCGATTACCACCAGGTCACGGACGAGCCGCAGTACATCGACTACCCGGACTACTCGCGCCTCGTCCAGATGGTGCTCGACGCCGCGGTGTTCGTCGCCAACGCGGACCATCGCCCGCGTCTCGATGCTCCCAAACCGGTCAATCCGCACGTTCCCTGCCGGCAATAGCGAGTGCAGACACGCATCGCGCTCGCCACTTACGAGAGGGCGCCCGCGCTCGCCCCTGACGATCGCCGGCTAATTCCGGCGCTCGAGCGCCTGGGGATCCGCGCCGAACCGGCGGTCTGGTCCGATCGATCGATTCGCTGGCGGGACTTCGATGCGGTGATCATCCGCTCGTGCTGGGACTACCATATCAGATTCGGCGAATTCGAGACCTGGCTCGACGCGCTCGAGGCAGACGCAGTGCCGCTGTGGAACCCAGCGACGCTGATTCGGTGGAACGCCGACAAGCGCTACTTGCTCGACCTCGCGGGGCGCGGCGTCGCCACAGTCCCCACGATGATCGCCATGCGCGGCCATGCCGACGCCGTTGAATCGCTCGCCACCGCCGAAGGCTGGGATCGTTTCGTGATCAAGCCCGCGATCTCGGCGAGCGGATACGAGACGTTTGCGCTGCGAACGCCGCTGGACGACGCGTCGCGCGCCACGATCGCGCGCGTCGCGAGTCTGGGGGCCGTGCTTGTGCAGCCCTTTGCCGACGAGATCGCGCGCTTCGGCGAGCTGTCGTTCACGTTCTTCGATGGGGTATTCAGCCACGCGACCGTCAAGCGCGCGCGCGCTGGCGAGTTTCGAGTTCAGACGGAGCACGGTGGCACGGTCGAGTCGATCGTCGTCGAGCGCGCGCTGATCGACCAGGCAGCGGCAGTCGTTCGCTCACTCGGCGTTCGTCCGCTGTACGCCCGCGTCGACGGGATCACCCGCGACGGCGCGTTCCTGCTCATGGAGCTCGAGCTGATCGAGCCCAACGTGTTCATGTCGTACGCCGAGAATGCGGCAGACCGCTTCGCGCGCGCGATCGCCCAGCGTCTCGGCTAGCGCGTCAGAACTGTCGCGTCTCGCCGTGCGCGAAGTTCCAGATCGCGCTCTCCGGAAAACCGGCCTCGCGCCATCGTTGCGCGAATCGTGTGGGCGGCTCGTCTACGGGTTCGTCGGTCAGTCGGAAGGTTCCCCAGTGCAGCGTCAGGCACGACGGAAGCGGATCCGAATCCCTGGCCAGGGCCCGGTACGCCTCGAGCGCGTCCTCCGGATTCATGTGCACGGTCCGCATGAACCACCGCGGCTCGTAGGCTCCGATCGGCAACAGCACGAGGTCGAACGGCCCGAGTCGTGAGCGAATCTCGCCGAACTCCGGGTGCAACGCGGTGTCGCCGGCGAAGAACACGCGCACTCCATCGGTCTCGAGTACCCAGCCACACCACAGTGTGTCACCACGGTCGCGAAGGCCACGCGCGCTGAAATGCTGCGCCGGAGTGCTGGTGACGGAGAAGTCCGGCGTCTCGATCGACTGCCACCAGTCGCGTTCGACGAGATACTGCACGCCGAGCGCGCGAAGCGTCCGACCCAGACGCATTGGGCACATCCAGGACGCGCGAGGGAAGCGCGCGGCGATCCGCCGCACGGTTGGAGCATCGAGGTGGTCGTAATGATTGTGTGAGAGAAGGACGAGATCGATCTCGGGCAGTGCCTCGAAGTCGAGCGCGGGCGGCATCAGTCGCCGCGGTCCAATCCACCGCAACGGCGACGCTCGCTCACTCCATACGGGGTCGGTCAGGACGTTGAGCGGCCCGAGTTGCAGGAGTACGGTCGAATGCCCGACCCACGTGGCGGCGTGGTAGCCGCGCGTCGCGCGGAGTGAGAGGATGTTCGGAGCCTGGGTCGGCAACGAACCGTATGGCGGGCTCGGCACCGGCGGGTGGTCACGCCGCTCTCGGAATCGCCATCGTAAGAGATCCTTGAAGCCGTGCAACCGGGCATTCGGCCACGGATTTCGAAAGCCCCCGTCCCCACGATGATGGGGGGCGGGGGCGGGGGCCGGGGCGATGGCCGGCGCGGAGCTCGAGCCCTGCGATTGTGGATCGACGGCAGTCACGTCTTGCGAATCACTCCGCGCGCATGGCGATGACCGGATCTACTCGAGCCGCGCGCCTTGCCGGAAGGTAGCTCGCCAGAGAAGCGACTCCAAGCATCACGACTGCCACACCGCCGAATGTGATCGCGTCCGTCGGTTGAATCCCGAAGAGCAGCGCGCTCAGCAGCCGCGTGAGCCAGAATGCCCCGATGAGCCCAATGATCACGCCGGTGACGGTGAGCGTGAGTCCTTGACCGAGCACGAGGCGGAGGACACGATCGTGCGATGCGCCGAGAGCGATGCGGATGCCCAGCTCTCTCGTTCGCTGGCTCACCGAGTACGAGATCACGCCGTATATCCCGAGCACGGCGAGGAGCAGCGCGAGCGCACCGAATGCGGTCAGCAACGTGGTGTAGAATCTCGGCTGCGCTACCGACTCGGACACCGCGTCCGTCATCGTGTGAACGTCGTACACGGGCATCGTCGGGTCGACCGCGTGCACTTGCTCGCGAATGGCCGCGCTGATCATTCCCACGTCGGCGTCCGATCGAACCAGGAGTGCGATGTCGTTGATCGGGAACGTGCCCCAGCCGAGGTAGACGGCGGGGTAGATCTCGTCGGCCAGTCCTTTCTGTCGCACGTCGCCAACGACGCCGACGATCTCGCCGCGCGAGACAACCTGCGTTCCTTCGGCGGCGGTATCGTGTGCAACGCCCAGCTTGATTCGCTTGCCGATCGGATCCTCGTTCGGGAAGTACTTCTTTGCGAACGCCTGTGAGACGACGAGCACCGGCGGCGGGCCAAAGTTCTCTTCGGCGGAGGCGAACACGCGGCCCCGAACGACGGGGATGCCGATCGTCGAAAAGAAGTTGGCCGACGCCGGCCGGACGTCCGTGAGCAGTCGATTGTCCATTGGCGCCGGTGGGCGGCCCTCGATGTCGAAGGCCGTGCGCATGGTCTGCTGCTCCATTGGGCGGGCGAATGCGACTGCGACTGCCCTGGTTCCAGGCAATGCAGAGAGCCGTTCGCGCACCGACGCCGCGAACGCACGAATCTCGCGATCGTGCGGGTACTTCACGCTCGGAAGTGACACATCGAAGCTCACGACCTGCTCGGGCCGGAAGCCGGGATTCACCCGCAGCAGATTCGCAAAGCTCCGAATGAGCAAGCCCGAACCAACGAGCAGGACCAGCGCGAGCGCCATCTCGCCGACCACGAGCACGCTGCGCGTTCCACGCGTTGCGCGACGGCTGCTCGTGCCACGAACGCCCTCCTTGAGCAGCTGGCCGATCTCGCCGCGCGCTGCATGCAACGCGGGCACCAGTCCGAACGCGACGCCCGTCACCATCGCGAGCAGTACCGAGAAACCGAGCACTCGCGAATCCACGACGATGTCGTCGATGCGCGGCAAACCGCGCGGGCCGAACGCAACGACGGCGTCCACCGCCCACGCCGCGAGCGCGGCGCCGAGCGCCGCGCCTACCAGCGCGAGCAGGACGCTCTCGGTCACGAGCTGCTGGACGATTCGACGCCTGCCCGCGCCGAGGGCCGTGCGAACCGCCATCTCGGTTTCGCGCCCCGCCGCTCGGACGAGCAGGAGATTCGCCACGTTCGCGCACGCAATGAGGAGCACGAAGACCACGGCGCCAAACATCGTCCACAGCAGCGGTTTCACGTCGCCGACGAGCGAGGTCTGCAGAGTCTCGATCGTCGCGCCGAAATTGGCGTTCGATCGTGGATACTCCTTCCGTAAACGCTCGCCAATTGCCGCGATGTCGCGCTTAGCGGCCTCGAGCGACATGCCCGGTCGGATTCGCGCGATCGCGCTGATGAAGTGCGCGCCGCGATTGTCTGGCGCGGTCATCCACGTCTCGAACACGAACGGCACCCAGACGTCCGGCTTGGACGGGTAGGTGAGCGACGCCGGCGCCACGCCGACGATCGTGTAGTCCTCGCCGTTTAGCGAGACGCTACGCCCGACGACGTTCGGGTCCGCGGAAAACGTCGATCGCCACAAGTGATCCGACAGCACCACGACGTGCCGGGCGCCGATCGCGTCTTCGCCGGTGAGGAAGCCGCGCCCAAGCGGCATTCGAAGACCGAGCAACTCGAAGAAGCGCGCGCCCACGGCGGCGGAGTTGAGGCGCACCGGCTCCGCGCCCGCAACGCTCAGGTTCGCGCTGTTGCGATCCCACACCTGCGCCATTCCCACGAAGCTGTGCGTCTGGTCGCGGTAGTCGACGAAATCCGGCGCGGACATGTGGACGAGCTTTCCGTCCTTGCCCGTCGTACCGACTTTCACGACGCCGTCGGGATCGCGGAACGGGAGCGGCTTGAGCAACACGCCGTTCACGATGCTGAAAACCGCGGTGGTGGCGCCGATCGCAAGTGCGAGCGTCGCGACTGCGATGAACGTGAAGCCGGGGGCGCGGAGAAGTTTCCTCGCGGCGTAGCGAATGTCGTTGATGAAGGTGTCCATGGTCGGCGACGCAAGGAACAATCGTGCCTCGATCCGCCAGTCTCAATTCATTGCCCGGCAACAACTTCGAAAGATAGACGTGGCCCGCCGGCGTTCGTCCTTGGGAACGGCCGTCCCAAAATCGGACGCCCGCGCGGGCCTCGGCCGCGCTATCTTCGGCGCATGGAAGGCGCCCGACGTTCCACCTTGGTGCTCGGCGCGACCGGACTCGTCGGTCGTGAGATCGTGCGCCAGCTGTGCGCCGATCCGGGCGTGGACCGAATCGTCGTCGTCACGCGCCGGCCTTTCGTCGCGCTCGAGGACCCAAAGCTTCAGATGAGGGTGGTCGACTTCGATGCGCTCGAATCGGCGGCGGACGCGTTCGCCGTCGACCAGATCTTCTGCGCGCTCGGCACCACGATCAAGCAGGCGGGTTCGGAGTCGGCGTTTCGGCGTGTAGATCTGGAGTATCCGCTCACCGCGGCAAAGCTCGGCGTCGAGCATGGAGCCAACCACTTTCTACTGGTGAGCGCCGTCGGCGCATCGGCGAGCTCGCGCGTGTTCTACAATCGCGTAAAGGGCGAACTGGAGGATGCGCTGCGCACGCTGCCGTACAACAGCATCACCATCGCGCGACCGTCGCTGCTCCTCGGTGATCGCGCGGAGCATCGGCTTGGCGAGGAGATCGGCAAACGATTCGGCTGGCTCGCGGTCGGGAGATATCGGCCAGTGGAAGCCAGCGCCGTTGCGCTGGCGCTGGTGTTGGCGGCCCGCGAGGATCGTCCCGGCATGCACATCATAGAGTCCGAGGACATTCGCCGACTGGCGGCAGAGCAAGCACACGACTAATTCCGACTCCCGCGCCGCCGTGCCGCGGGCGCTCGAGCGACCTCCCTCCCAACATTTCCGTGTCCTCAGAGCAGAACAATTCCACGCCTCGCCGCGAGTTCATCGGCCAGCTCGCCGCATCGGCGATCATCATCGCCGGAACGGCGTGCGCGCCGGCAGCCGCCACATCGTCATCGGCCAATCCGACGCCTGCGCCACGACCACCCGCTCCGGCCACGCCGCACTGGGACGATTCCTGGTTCGGCCGCCTCACGGCCAAGCACAAGGCGGTGTTCGATTCACCCGAGATCGATGAAGGCACGGCGGTATTCCAGGCCGTTGCCTACGTCACGGGCATGCACGACGCGCTCGGCGCGGCGGAAGGCGACGTGCAATCGGTCCTCGTCATGCGACACGCGGGCGTTCCCATGGCGTTCAACGACGCAATGTGGGAGAAATACGAGATCGGTAAAGAAACGAAAACGAAGGACTCCGCGGGGAAGTGGGCCCGCAAGAACCCATTCCTCGACACATCGGCCGACCGACCCTCCCGGCCCGGCAATGCCGACAGGCCGCGATACGATCTGTCGTGGCTCGCGTCGCACGGACACATCCTGCTCGGCTGCGACCTCGCGACGCGCGGTCACGCCGGCATCATCGCGCGCCGCATCAAGGGCGACGCGCGAGCGATCTACGAGGAGCTCAAAGCGAACCTGGTTCCGGGCGTGATCCTGCAGCCGACTGGCGTGTACGCCGTGCACCGCGCGCAGGAAGCCGGCTGCACCTACATTCGGTCGACCTGATCAAGTCGACCGGAGCGGTTGCCCGGTATGGCGCTCCGCGCGTTGTCCGTCGCGCAGCGCCACCGCGCCGTTCACGATCACGGTCCCGATGCCGACCGGATACTGGAATGGCTCGGCATACGTCGCCGTGTCGTGCACCGTGGCGGGATCGAACACGACGACGTCGGCCGCCATCCGCGGCGCCAGTCGTCCACGGTCGCGCAGGTGAATGCGCGACGCCGGCAGCGCCGTCATCTTGTTGATGGCCTGAGCGAGCGTGAGCGCCTTGCGCTCGCGCACGTAGCGCCCGAGCACGCGCGGGTACGTGCCGAGCCCGCGTGGATGCGGATGCCCGCGATTCGCCGGACCCTCGGTCGCGAACGCCCCGCCGTCGCTGCACACCATGCCGAGCGGATGGGCGAGGATGCGGTCGAGATTCTCCTCGCTCATCGCGAAGCCAACCATACCGACGCTGCCGCGGCTCCGCTGCAGGAGTCCGACGGCCGCATCGTACGGATCGAGACCCTTACTCGCCGCGTACGTCCCGAGCCGGGCGCCTTCGGCCGGCTTGTCGGTGGAATCGACGACATTGGCGATGAGCACGTTGTCCCAACCGCCGATCAACTCGACCTTGCCGAGCGCCTCCTGCTTGATGCGGGCCGCGGTGGCCGAGTCGCCGAGCCGCTGAAGGAAAGCGGCAGTGCTGCCGTCGCGGCTCCAGACTGGAAAGAGGTTGGTGAGGCCGGTCTGGTATGCGATGTAGGGGTAGCGGTCGAACGCGGCGTTGCAGCCTGCCTTTCGCGCGCTCGCGATGCGGGCAAAGGCCGTGTCCAGCTTGTTCCAGTTGCGCGGCCCCTGCGTCTTGAGATGAGAGATCTGCAACGGGCAACCGGCGCCGCGCGCCACGGCGATCGCTTCGTCGATCGACTCGATGAGTTGATCGTCCTCGTTCCGCATGTGCGTGGCGTACGGCAGGCGCAGCGGCGCGCACGGGCGGCACAGGGCAATCAACTCGTCGCGCGTGGCAAAGGCGCCCGGTGTGTACTCGAGACCCGACGACGCGCCGCAGGCGCCGTCGGCGAGGGCCGCGCGCACCAACTCGGTCATGCGCGCGAGCTCCTGGGCGGTGGCGGGGCGGTTGTCGCCACCGATCACGACGTCGCGCACCGTTCCCAGTCCCACCATCGACGCCACGTTGACGGCAGGCTGCAGCCTGGTGAGCGCCGCCCACAACTCGGCGAAGCTGGCGAACTGTCGGCGCGAGTCGTCCTCGCGTCCTTCGCCCATCGCGCGCGGCGCGCGCGACGAACCGTCCTGCCCGACGACGATCGTCGTGATGCCCTGTCGAACGAGCGACTCGGCGCGCGGATCGTCCCAGAGCGTGCCGTCGCCGTGCGAGTGGACGTCGACGAATCCCGGGGCGACGGCCATGCCCCGGACGTCGATCTCGAGCGCACCACGCTGTCGCATCTTCCGGCCGATCGCGGTGATGCGGTTGCCGGCAATCACGACGTCCAACTCGCGTCCGGCCGCTCCGGTTCCGTCGAAGACGGTGCCGTTGCGGATGACGATGTCGGCGTCCGCCGACGAGCGAAGCAATAGCGACGGGGCGCCGAGCAGGGCGGCGGCGCTCGTAGTGGTGCGGAGGAACTCCCGACGTGTGGTCATGAGATGGCAGCGGGAAGGAGGCGGTGCGGGACATTGTCGCCCGCGCCGCATTCCCGCAACGGCCACCTGCGCGCGCCGAACCTCAGCCGCCGATGCGCTCCTCCGGGCTCGCCGGATCGGTTGGGTCCATCGCGCCGGCGAGTGGGTCGTTGTAGCTCACACGATCGTGGCCAGAGTCGGCAATGGCCGGCGTCATGTTGGCGACTCGTCCCTGCCTCGCGCTGTCGAAAGCCACGCGCGCCAGCTCTCGCACGGACGCCCATTCGCCACCGCCGACTCGCACGCTCAACCAGCCATTCTCGAGCTCCGTCTCGACTTCGTCGAAGCGCCGGCCGCGATTTCTCGCATCCAACGCCGCCGAATAGCCGAGCCGATACGCCGGCTCGACATCCACGTACGCGCGGTCGGCGAGTTGGTTGACGCGCTCGAAGTGTGAGCGAAACAGGCGGTCGTGCGTTTCGTTGAACCGATCGTCGGCCATGAGAAAATCCTCCAGTCGATCGCCGCCCGCCGCAAGAGCGGGACCGTCGACGCTCGGTTCGCCACATGCATCAGGCAGAGTCCGTCATCGGGCACGTGAGGTGTGAAATGCCGGGCTCGTCGAAGCGGGAATCACGGGTCGGCTGTGATTGTTATCCGTTCCGGCATCAACGGCGCGCTGTTCGCGGTGCCGACGCACCGCAGCGGCGGGCTCTCATTGGAGCACGCTGGCGACGTGCGACGCGCGCATGCATCAGCGCTGTCGCGTATTCGCATCACGCTTCACCCTGGAGGTAGCATGAAGTCCACCCTCATCACGGTCGCCCTGACCGCGATGCCAGCGCTGCTCGCGGCTCAAGCCACCGGCTCCGCAGGCGGCGACGTGCAAGGCAAGATCAACGTTCCGGCGACGTATTCGGCGGAGAGCAAGACCAAGATCGAAGCCGCGTTCTCGGCGGCGCACGCCAAGAATCTGCCGGACCAGCTCCTCCGCGATCGGCTCACTGAGGCGCAAGCCAAGAATGCCAGTGAGGCCGACGTCGTCGCGTCGATCGAGAAGTTCGAGACGCAGCTCGAGGCGTCGAGCGATGCGCTCGTCCAGGCAGGCCGCCAGACTCCTTCGCCCGACGAGATCAGTGCCGCGGGCGCGGCAATCGAACATGGCGTAACGGCTGCACAGATCACCGCGCTCGCCAAGCAGGCTCCGGCCGATCGCTCGCTCTCGGTGGCATTCGCGACGTTGAACAAGCTCGCCGCGCGCGGAGATCCGATCGATCAAGCACTTGCCTCCGTCCAGGCGAAGCTCGAAGCGAAAGCGACCGACGACGCGATCGCGACGCTCGCGGCCGATGCAGCAAGTGGCGCGAATGCCGCGGCACCTGCAGCCCCGGCGGCGCCGGCCATCAATCCGGCCAACGCGGCGAAGGATGCTCCGGCGGGTGCGAAGCCCGCGGATGCGCCCAAGCCCGCTGCCGACCCGGCGAAGGCCAAGAAGCCCCCGACGGATTCCGCCAAGACCAGCGGCAAGCCGCCCGTGGGAAAGCCGTAAGTTCGAATTGAACGAAACCAACGAGCCGTGCGAATCGACCTCGCACGGCTCGTTTTGCGTTTGGGTCAACGCGTGGTTCGCGCCGTCATTCGTCGCGCAGCGCCACGGCCGGATCGACGCGCGTCGCGCGAAGCGCCGGGATGAGAGTCGCGAGCAACGCGATCGCCACAAGCAGCGCCGAGACCAACGCGAACGTCGCGGGATCGGTTGCGCCGACCGAGAAGAGCTGGCTCGCGAGAAACCGCGTGAGCGCGAACGCGGCGATGAGCCCGATCACCACGCCCGCGGCGGCGAGCGCCATCCCCTGGCCGACGACGAGCAGCAACACGCGCGAACGTACCGCGCCGAGCGCCATGCGCACGCCGATCTCGCGCGTACGCTGCGCGACCGAATAGCTCATCACGCCGTAGATGCCGATCGACGCGAGCAGCATCGCGATCGCCGAGAACAGGCCGAGCAGCATCATCGACAGCTTTCGCTGGCCGACCGACGACTCCACGAGCTTGTCCATCGTGCTCACGCCCGACAGCGGGAGGTTGCGATCGATCGAATGCACCGCCTCGCGCATGGCGGGCAGCATGCCGAGTGGATCACCGGCCGCGCGCACCGCGATCGTGAAGTTGCGCAGACCGACCTGACTCGGCGGGAAGTAGTACTGTATGCGAGGCTCGGCATCGAGGCCCTCGTGCGCCGCGTGGCCGACCACGCCAACAATCGTGATCCAGGTCGAGTCCTGCGTGCCAGGACGCGCGCCGAAGGTGATACGTTTGCCGATCGCGTCGGTGCCCTTGAAGTACTTGCGCGCGAATACCTCGTCGACGATCGCGACCCGTGGCGAGTTCTGAGTATCCTGCTCATTGAACATTCTGCCGCGCTGGAGCGGAATCCGGAGCGCCGAGAAATAGCCCGGTGACGCGATGCGCAGATCTCCCCATGGTCCGTTCTGCCCGGGGGCGACAACGAGATTCTCGATGTTGAAGCTCGCCGTCGACCAGCCTCCGCCGAACGGAACGACCGAGACGAGGCCCGCGGCGCGAACGCCCGGCACGG
>DATISA010000202.1:0-1933 GCA_035469245.1 Gemmatimonadaceae bacterium | reverse complement strand
TACGTCCGCCGGCTCGCCCGATACCTGGGGGCGAAACGCGGGAGCCGACGCGCCCAACTGGATGCCTCCCACGATCCGGACGCTGGTGGCGCTGGACAACCCGGTCGCGAATCCGCTGGCGCTTCCCGTGGCGCTGGCGGCCGATGGCCTGGTCGTCTGCGTCCGCCGCGGCCGCACCCCGCTCTCGGCGGTCCGCCGGACCATCGAGGCGGTCGGTGCCGAGCGCATCATCTGCACGGTCCTGATCGACTAGGAGGGTGTCCCAGTAAGCCTGTCCGTAAGCCTATGCGGAGCGTGGCCGCATCGCCGGCGTGATCGGCGGAGAGGCTGTCCGTGGCCAGTGGGCACGTGATCGCCGTGCAGTCACGAGAGGCGTTCGCGGGGCGCGGCGCGTCCTAGCGCCGCGCCGTCAGCTTCGCCAGGTTGTGGGCGGTGCAGACGAGGCCCCACTCGAGCCGGACCTTGCTCAGGCCGCGAAGCAGGAATGACCGGTAGCCGCGGTTCTGCTTGATCTGCCCGATCACGGGCTCCACAAGCACCTTCCGGAGCCGGTAACGGCTCCGCCACCCGCCGCGGCGGAGTCGTTGGTTCATCAGCACGGTGAGCGGCCCCGTGTTCGGACCGCGCTTGGGCGGCGGCGTGGCGGTCGCGCTGTGTCTCTGTCGTCCCGTCGCGATGTACCCGCGGATGTGGCGGCGCTTCAGCTCTCGCAGGTTCGCCTCCGAGAGATAGCCGGCATCGGCCGAGAGCTCTTGCGTCTGCCGACCGGCGTTGATCTTGATTGAGCGGACAATTGCGGGCAGCTGCGGCGCGTCGCATTGCTCGTTCAGCGTCGCGTGCGCGACGATGATCTGGTTCGCCGAGTCGACGGCGAGCTGGCAGTTGTACCCCTGCACAAAGCCGTCGCTGGTCTTGAGGATCTTGCTGTCCTTGTCTGTGAAATTGAGCTGGGCCTTGTCGTTCGGCTCGCCGTTCTTCTTCGGCATCCGCTTTCCGCCGCCGCGGGGCTTGTTCGGATCGTCGTCGCGGTTGTCGGGCGGTCGGGTCGCGAGCAGCGCCTTCGCCTCTGCCTCCAGCTCTGCCTTCGCAGCGCGGATCTTCTCCAGCCGCTTCTGCTTGTTCTTCACCCAGTCCGGGAGCTCGTCTCCACGCCGCTCGCCGTACTCCCGATCCTCCGCCGCGTCGAGCTCCTCCGCCTTCGCAAACCAGCGCTTCACCTCGGCCGCCAGCTCCTGCTCGCTCTTCTTCATCCGCTCGTAGCTCATCGCCTTGTGCTTGGAGGCGTTCGCTTTCATCTTCGTCCCGTCCAGCGCCACATGGCCCAGCGCCACCATCCCGGCACGCTGGCAGAGCCGCAGCACCTGTTCGAAGAGCCCCGCCAGCGCCGCGAGGTGACGGGCTCGGAATCTCGCGATCGTCCGGAAGTCCGGCTCCTGGCGAGCGGTCACGGCCATGAAATCCACTCGCGTCTGCACCGCCCGGGCGATCCGGCGCGACGAGTAGATCCCCTGCGTGTACGCGTAGAGCAGGAGCGCGGTCATCATCGCCGGATGAAAGGGCGGATATCCGCGCTCCTCGTCGTATTCATCGAGGATCTCGCCGAGGTCGAGCTCCTCGCGGACGAGATCCCGAACCAGGTGCGCCGGATCATCCTCCGGCACCAGTTCCAGCACCGACGGCGGCAGCAACCAGACCTGCTCGACCGGCCACGGACGGAAGGTCTTGTTCACCGGCCCAACAGATCACATGGTCGGGCAGGCTGTCGATCCCCTTACTGGGACACCCTCCTAGTGCGAGGGCGGGTTCTGCTCGGCGGCGGGAACGATCTGCGGCGGGCCGCCGGTGACCCCGCGCTCGTTCGGCGAAGGTGGGGCCTGGACAGGGATCGTCTTCTGCGTCCCCGGGGCCTTCGCGGCGACGTCGCTGGGCGGCC
>DATISA010000201.1:0-27355 GCA_035469245.1 Gemmatimonadaceae bacterium | reverse complement strand
CCCATGTCGGTCACGTGCTGCTGTGACTCCATGAGCGAGATCACGGGGTTGTCGCACTCGGGCGCGAACTCCGACGAGTGGCTGTCGTCGAGCCCGCAGACGTTGCGCGCGAACTCGATGATGGCCGCCTGCATGCCGAGGCAGATGCCGAAGAACGGCAATCCGGTTTCACGCGCCTGGCGAATCGCTTCGACCATGCCTTCGACGCCGCGCACGCCGAACCCGCCTGGCACGAGCAATCCGTCGACGCCGCGGAGAATCTGCTCGGCGCGCTCGGGGCCGGCGAAGTCCTCGCTCGACATCCACTGGATGTCCACGCCGACGTCATTGGCGATGCCGCCGTGGATGAGCGCCTCGTGTACGCTCTTGTAGCTGTCGGCGTAGTCCGTGTACTTGCCGACCACGGCGATGCGCACTCGCTCATGAGGAACGAGAATACGCTGCACGATCTCGCGCCAGGCGGAGAGGGCGGGCGCGGGGCGCTCGAGCCCCAATCGCTCGAGGACGCGCGCGTCGAAGCCCTGCTCGTGGAAGCGCAGCGGAATCTCGTAGATCGTGCGCACGTCCGGACTCTCGATGACGGAGCCGAATTCGACGTTGCAGAACAGCGCGATCTTGCGCTTGATGTCGTCGGAAATGGGCCGGTCGGTGCGGACGATGAGCATGTCCGGCTGAATTCCGATCTGCATCAGCTCGCGGACCGAGTGCTGCGTGGGCTTGGTCTTGAGCTCTCCGGCGGCCGCGATGAACGGCAGCAGCGTGAGGTGCACGAACAAGGCGTTCTCGCGTCCGACGTCGTGGCGGAACTGGCGAATGGCCTCGAGGAACGGCAGCGACTCGATGTCGCCGACGGTGCCCCCGACTTCCACGATCACGACATCGGTCTCCGGCGCCAGGCGTCGAATGGCCGACTTGATCTCGTCGGTGATGTGCGGGATCACCTGCACCGTGGCGCCGAGGAATTCGCCGCGCCGTTCCTTGGTGATGACGTTCAGGTAAATGCGGCCCGTCGTGACGTTGTTCGCCTGTGAAAGCGCTCTGTCGATGAAACGCTCATAGTGGCCCAGGTCGAGGTCCGTCTCCGCCCCGTCGTCGGTGACGAACACCTCGCCGTGCTGGAAGGGCGACATCGTGCCGGGGTCGACGTTCAAATACGGATCGAACTTGAGCATCGATACGCGCAGTCCGCGCTCGACGAGCAATCGACCGAGCGACGCCGCGGCAATGCCCTTGCCGAGCGAGGACACGACACCGCCGGTCACGAAGATGTATTTCGTCGTCTGAGTGCGTTGCATCTGTTGCATCGGTGTCATCCTGTGATGAATGCGGACCAGTTCCGGTTCGCCTGCTCCAGGTCGTGTTCTGTATCGATGCCGGGCCGCACGGGCTCGTCGATCAGCACCACGCCGATCGGGATCCCGGCCGCCAGCGGCCGAAGCTGCTCGAGTCGCTCGATTCGTTCCAGCGGATTTGGCGGGAGCTGAACCCAGCGCATGAGCGCTGAACGCGCATACGCGTACACGCCGATGTGCTGCCACACGCAGGTACGCTGCAGCTCGGCATCCTCGGCCTCGCGCAGGTACGGCACAGCCGCCCGCGAAAAATACATGGCGCGGCCATCGTCGGCGGCGACGACCTTGACGACGTTGGGGTCGCGCAAGATCTCCGGCGTCGCGATGACCGCGGCGGTACCGACGGCGAAGCGCGACGCCGTCACCAACTGCGTGCTCTCGATGAGCGCGCGACGGGAGACGAACGGCTCGTCACCCTGGACGTTGGCGATCACGTCGAAGTCGCCGAACTCGGAGCGTCGCGCCACTTCGGCGACGCGCTCCGTGCCCGAGCCATGCGCCGACGACGTCATCACGGCGTCGGCGCCGGCCGCGGCCGCCGCGTCCGCGACCTCGCGGCTGTCGGTCGCGATCACGACGCGATCGGCGAAGCCGGCGTCGAGCACGCGTTGCCAAACGCGAACGACCAGCGGCAGGCCGGCGAGGAGACGAAGGGGTTTTCGGGGGAGACGGGTCGCGCCCAGTCGCGCTGGGATGACTGCGAGCGTCCTCATGCGTGGCGCTCGAGAGAGGTGGGCTGCGCGCTCACGACCGCGAAAATCACGTACTGGAATGTACCGGGGGCCCAGACCCCGCGCAAACCGACGGCGTCGAGTCAGCGGGCGATCGAAATCCCGTACCCGGTATGCGACCGGTGCCGCACCGGATCCACCAGGAATTCAACGTAAAGCACGGTGAACGACAGCCGGAATCCCGTGGCTTGCTGCAAGGTCGGGATGCGGCCTGGCGCGGCTCCGCCGACGGCCTCCCGGAGCGTCAACACGGGCGACCCACCGAGCGGGAGCGCGATCATCGTGAGCGGGATGTTGTAGCGGGCGTCGAAGTACAGCAGCTGGTCGCCGCCAAGCTCCAGCAGATCCAACGTCGGGAGCGTGCCCGGCCCGCCCAGGTATGCCCACCGCTGGCGCGGCGTCGTGCCGTGGCTAGTGAAAACGGCATGGGCGTCGAACCGGAACGTCTGCAGGCCGAAAGTCGGAAACGTCACCGTACCGTCGATGGTGGTTTGGCCGAACGTGGTGGCTGAGGCGGAGTCGATGCGTCTGCCGTCGGACCAGCGACCGACTTCCAGGTCGGTGCGCGCGTGCGCGACGATGCCCTGGTCCTCCCACTGCAGATCCAACCCGGCGAGCCCCGATGCGATGCGCCCGCCCTCGACGGGCGGGTTGGGGCGAAGGCGATCGTCCGGATCTTTCCGACCGAGGAAGCTGAACGGGCCGCCTTCGGCCGCCGAGTCCGGGCGCACGCTCGACGATTTCTCGATGCGGCCCCCGACGCGCGGTTCGAGCGTCCACGACGCGCCTTCCCAGCGGCGGGCCAGGATCGCCTCGGCGCGCGACGCGCGGAAGGAGTTCCTCGAATCGTGACCGAAGAACAGAAACTCCGCGCTGTTCACCAGGTCCGACCAGATCCACGCGTCGTTCGTGAAGGTGCCGCGCTGCGCCACGACCTGTGCGAACGTGCGACGATCCATGGAGTCCGTGACCGTCAGCAGCGGGTCGAGCCGGCCGAGCTGCGAACGGTAGGTCACGCGCGGCTCGATGACGAGGTGCCGCGGCACCAGCGTGAATCGCGGTCCAAATCCGAGCGACAGCCCATTCGATCGGTCGTACGAGGGGATCGCGAATCCGGACAGACCTGGCCACGTAATCGGCGATGTCTCCTCGAACGAGATCTCCCGGTACGAGAGCGCGAACCCACGCGGCGTCGCGGCGATGTCGTATGTGAAATCGCGAAAGGCCTGCGCGCCGCCGCCGATCGTGGCGAGGGTGGATTGGTATACGCCGCCGCCAATGGCGATCGCGCGGCCCGCGATCGAGCCGCCAGGGTGCATGTACAGATCGCCTGCCACGACGATCACGTCGCCTTGAATCGAGCCCTCGACTACGACGTCTCGACCGAGCACGATGACGGTGGTGCGGTAGGCACTGTCGCGGCGCAGTAACGCGAGCTCAGTCGCCGGCGGAATCACCGTGTGCGGTTCGGCTAGGGCCCGCTCGAGGATGGCCGGCCCGACGCCCGGGCCGGCGTCGCGAAGCTCGACGACGATGGGAGCCTGCGCACGGGCCACCCCGCCCCACGCGAGCAGGGCGAGGAGCGCCGCGCGGCGAATCACCGTGCGAGCTCCAGGAAATTCTCGAGCAGTGCTTTTCCTTGCGGTGTCATCACGGATTCGGGGTGGAACTGCACACCGTATACCGGATGCTCGCGGTGCTTGACGGCGTGGACTTCGGACGGATCGTCCGCCGCCACCGCGACGATCTCCAGCGCCTCGGGCATCGTCCGTCGCTCGACGATCAGCGAGTGATAGCGCATGACCTGCATCGGCGACGGAAGGCCGGCGAAGATGCCGGTGCCGGCATGCGTTATCTGGGAGGTCTTTCCGTGCATCACACGTTCGGCGCGAACCACGTCCCCCCCGTAGGCTTCGCCGATGGCCTGGTGGCCCAGGCACACGCCGAGGATCGGGATCGACGATCCCCAGTGCCGAATCGCCGCGACACTCACGCCGGCCTCCCTGGGTGTGCACGGTCCGGGCGAGAGCACGATCGCCGATGGCGCGAGCTCGCCAATCTCCTCGACGCCGACCGCGTCGTTCCGCCGCACGACGACTTCGGCGCCCAACTCGCCCAGATACTGCACGAGGTTGTACGTGAAGGAGTCGTAGTTGTCGATCACGAGAAGCATGTTGGAAGGCTAGAGGGGGGAGCTCGAGGGAGCTAGAGGGCCTCGAGGGCTCGAGGGCTCGAGGGCTCGAGGGCTCGAGGGGCTCGAGGGGCTCGAGGGGCTCGAGGGGCTCGAAGGGCTCGAAAGGCTCGAAAGGCTCGTGGGGCTCGGGGGAAATAGGGTCAGACTCCATTTTCCCCATGCCTTCCGCGAGTCCTCCGCGACCGCTTGGAGGTTCGAGGGACGCGTGGTTTTGATCCCACGCCGACGAAAATGATGCTGCCGCGACGGCGGGGATTCGCAATTGTCCAGGACCATCACACAACGTGAATGCGCGACCTGCACTCAAGGACACCCCGACATGGCGAATTTCCGCAAACTAGAAGTTTGGCAGAGCGCACATCGGTTGACGATCGACCTATACCGCGATACACGTCGGTTTCCGCGAGATGAGCAATTTGGACTCACGGGGCAGATCCGGCGCGCTGCCGTCTCGGTTGGGGCGAACGTCGCCGAAGGATCGAACCAGTCGTCGGCCGCATTCGCGCGCTACATCGGCGTCGCGATCGGCTCAGCGAATGAGCTCGAATACCTACTCCAGCTCGCGGTGGAGCTGAACTTCACCGGAGATGCAGCCTTGATCGACCGCGCCGCGCACCTCGGTAGCATGCTTCAGCGACTTCGCTCATACGTCGCTGGTCGCAGTCGGGCACGGTCGACGAAGAATCGGAAGGCCGGCGACTAAGACAAGAGACACGCCGCGGTCGCGGCTCTATCTCCGCCGGTCCGGCCCTTCGAGCCCTTCGAGCCCTTCGAGCCCTTCGAGCCCTCGAGCCCTTCGAGCCGTCCAGCTCATCCCCTCGGATGAAACTGCCGATGCACCTGTCTCAGGTACTCCCGGTCGACGTGCGTGTAGATCTGCGTCGTCGAAATGTCGGCATGACCGAGCATCTCCTGCACCGCGCGAAGGTCCGCGCCTCCCTCGAGGAGGTGCGTGGCGAACGAGTGACGCAGCGTATGCGGCGACACATCCTTCGTGATACCGGCCCGCTCGACGTATCGCCGCAGGATCTTCCACGCCCCCATTCGCGACAGCGGTTCGCCGCGAGCGTTCAGAAAGAGGATGCCCTTTCCGCTTCCTTTCTCGAGCCGCGGACGCAGCTCGCGCAAGTACGTCGCTACCGCGCCGATGGCCGTTCGTCCGATCGGCACCAGCCGCTCCTTGCTCCCCTTTCCGAACACGCGGACTAGCTTGTCCTCGAGCAGCGCGTCGCGCACGCCGAGGGTGATCCACTCGGATACGCGGAGACCGGCGCCGTATGCCAGCTCGAGCATGGCGCGATCGCGAAAGGCGAGCGGGTCGTCGAGGGTGGGCGCGGCGAGCAGACGCTCGACTTCCTGCACCGTGAGAACGTCCGGCAGCGTGCGCCACCGCTGCGGCGTCTCGAGGCGCTCGCTCGGATCGCGCACGACGACGCCGTCCGCCATGAGGAAGCGGAAGTAGGTTCTGACCGCGGAGATGTTCCGACGTATGGAGCTTGGGGATAACCCGAGGTCCTTGAGGTGGTACACGAACTCGCGAAGCGTTCGGCTCGTCACCTCCGAGGGCGTCTGGACGCCTTTGCTGCGGGCGTAGTCGACCAGCCGCTCGACGTCGCGGCGATACGCCTCGAGCGTGCGCGGCGAGCTGCCCTGCTCCAGCGTCAGATAGTCGCTGAAGCGATCGAGCTGGAACCGGAGAGCTGCGCCTTCGTCGAGCATGATCGAATCATCGCTCGACGGACACGATCGTCGCCACTGCGATGCAGGCGACTCCCTCGCCGCGGCCGATCCAGCCCATACCTTCGTTCGTCTTGCCCTTCACGATCACGCCTGCCGGGGCCACGGCCAGCGCCTCGCTGAGCCGGTCGCGCATGCGTTCCCGGTGCGGGCCGATGCGGGGCTGCTCGGCGACCACCACGACGTCGACGTTCTGGACCTTGAACCCCGCCTGCTCGACGCGCTTCACGGCGTCGCGCAGCATCGCGATCGAATCGCGGCCGCGGTTCGCCGGGTCGGAGTTGGAGAACATCTCGCCGATGTCGCCGAGTGCGGCCGCGCCGAGGACGGCGTCGGTGATCGCGTGCGCCACCGCGTCGCCGTCGGAGTGCCCCTCGAGATGTACGTCGCCGGGTATGAGAACGCCGCCGAGGACGAGTGGCCCCGGCGGCGCAAAGCGGTGCGAGTCGTAGCCGATTCCGACGCGAGTCGCGGCGGCCGGCGGGGTCATGCCGCGGTGCCGAGGGCTGGCTCGAGCGCGCCGGATTCCCCGCCCTTGATGATCGAGTAGTCCTGCCGGCGACGCGCCACGGCGAACCCGGCGTCGCGGATCAGGCGCTCGATCTCTTCGGTCGTCGTGCGATGGGTCGTGTTCGCCGCCGACACGACGTTCTCCTCGATCATCAGCGAGCCGAAGTCGTTGCAGCCGAAACGAAGCGCGGTCTGGCCGATCTTCATGCCCATCGTGACCCAGCTCGCCTGGAGATTCGGGACGTTGTCGAGCACGATGCGGGCGATCGCGACCGTGCGGAGATAGTCGATCGCATCGGTCTTTTGCATGTGCGACATCGTCGGCGTGTTCTCGGGCTGGAGCGGCCAGCAGATGAACGCCGTGAAGCCGTTCGTGCGCGACTGCACGTCTCGAACGCGCTCGAGGTGCTCGATCCGCTCGGCGAGTGTCTCACCGATGCCGTACATCATCGTCACCGACGTCTTCATGCCTTCGTTGTGGGCGAGCTCCATGATCTCGAGCCAGCGATCGGCGCCCGCTTTCTTCTTCGCGACGAGATCGCGCACGCGTTGCACGAGGATCTCGCCGCCGCCGCCCGGAATGGAGTCGAGACCGGCCTTCATCAGCTCGCGAATGACGTCCCGCGCGTCCATCCGGAACGTCTTGCTGAAGAAGTCGACCTCGCTCGGGCTGAATCCGTGGATGTGGATCGGGTGATATGTCTTGATGTAACGCAGGAGATCCAGGTACCACTCGAACGGGATGTACGGGTTGTGCCCGCCCTGCATCAGGATCTGGATCGCGCCCATCTGCTTGGCTTCGTCGATCTTGGCGCCGATCTGCTCGTACGACAGCGTCCACCCTTCGCCGTGCTTTGGACGGCGATAGAACGCGCAGAAGCCGCAGTCGGCGACGCAGACGTTCGTGTAGTTGATGTTGCGATCGACGATGTAGGTGACGATCCCCTCAGGGTGCTTCTCGCGACGGATGCGATCCGCCTCGGCGCCCAGCTCGAGCAGGGATGCGTTGGTGTAAAAATCCAGTACGTCCTTCATCCGATCACCTCTGGCGCTGGTCAAGCCGCCGGGAGAAAAGCCAACGATCCGTCGGGGACCTTGCCGGCCGCGACGAGCCGCCTGAAGAACTCGGTGAGTCCGGCCAGGTGATGATACGAGAGTCCGTAATCGAGGCCGGAGAGATACTCGGCGCACACGCTCTTGTGCACGCCGGTGGCGATGGCCGCCTGCGCCGCGAGCGCGTCGAGATGCTGCAGACCCCAGTTGCGCGAGGCAATGAGGCCGGCGTGCACGGCGAGCGCCTGATCGACCGGCGCGGTGCGCTGCGCGACCCACACCGCGAACACGAACGGCAGGCCCGTCCACCGTTTCCACTCGCCGCCCAGGTCGTATGCGTAGCGATATTCGGAGAGCGTGCCGTCGTCGGCGTACAGCCCGGGAGAGCGCAGCCGCGACCACAAGTGGAGCGCGGCGTCGCCGATGACGAGCCGGGCGTCGTGCTCTTCGTCGCCGAACCGGCCGACGTCCGACAGCTCGGCGTCGCTCGGGATGAACGCCGGCCTGGCGTCCCAGACGTTTTCGAACAGGAGCTCGAGCAGCGCGACGCTGGTCATGGAGCTGCGACTCACGAGCACGCGGCGGCCCTGGAGCTCGGCGGCGGGCCGTTTGGAGAACAGCACGACGCTTCGCACCGGTCCATCGCTGCAGATCGAGAGGTCGGGGAGCAGCAGGTAGCGCTTGGCGTCGCGCGCGTACTCCACGGCGGAAATGACGCTCACGTCGAGTGTACCGAGGGCCATCTCGCGATTCAACACCGTCGGCACGCCGTCGACCAATTCGCCGGATATCTGTACGATGCCCCGGTCGATGGCGCCGTAGACCGGGTAGCAGTTGATGTACGGGATCCGGCCGACGCGCATGGGCTACGCGGCGATCGGGGAATGGCTGCCGGTGGTCGGCGCCGGTTCGTCGAACGTGCGGACCACATTGTAGAACGAGTCGCGTTCGACCGGTATTTTCCGCGCGTTACGAATGAGCCGCAGGATCTGGTCGAGCGACATCGCCTGCGCGGTGTGCGCGCCGGCTTCGTGGTAGATCTTTTCGCGAACGACGGTGTCCTCGAGATCGTTCACGCCGAAATGCAGCGACACCTGCGACACGAACGGCGTGACCATGATCCAGTGCGACTTGATGTGGTCGAAATTGTCGAGAAAGAGCCGGCCGATCGCGAGGTTCTTGAGATCGTCGAAGCCCGTGGTGGCGATCCCCGTTCGATGCAGCGTCTCGCCCAGCTCGTTGTTGTCCGGATGATAGGCGAGCGGGATGTACGCCAGGAAGCCGCCGGTCTCGTCCTGCAAGTCGCGCAGCATGGCGAGATGCGCCATGCGGTCGGCGTACGTCTCGACGTGGCCGTAGAGCATCGTGCAGTTGCTGCGGATCCCGAGCTCGTGCGCCGTGCGGTGCACGTTGATGAATTCTTCGCCCGAGAGTTTCTTGTCGGCGATGGTGGCGCGGACGCCGGGGCTGAACACCTCGGCACCGCCGCCCGGCATCGTGTCGAGGCCCGCCTCGCGCAGCGCGATGAGCGTGTCGCGCACCGACATCTTCTCGATGCGCGCGATGTGCGCGATCTCGACGGCGGTGAGCGCCTTGATGTGCACGTGCGGGTGCCGCTGCTTGAGGCCGCGGAACATCTCGACGTAATAGTCGAGCCCCGCGTGCATGTCGAGACCGCCCACGATGTGGAACTCGCGCGTGAGCGTGCTATTCGCCGTCTCGGCTTCCGCGTAGACCTGCTCCATCGTGTAGCGATACGCGCCTTCTTCCTTGGGCAGTCGCGCGTAGGAGCAGAAGACGCAGGTCTTGCGGAGGATGCAGATGTTGGTCGGATTGATGTGCTGATTGGCCGCGAACGTCACGCGATCACCGTGCCTGGCGCGATTCACGGCGTCCGCCATGTGGCCGATGCCCGTGATGTCACCGCTCTCGAACAGCGCGAGGCCGTCCTCCACGGTGAGTCGCTCGCCACGCTCGATCTTGTCGGCCAGCGGCTGGAGCGCGGGTTCGGAGATCAGATTGCGGTCGAGCGGAACAGCGGGAGACGGCACGGCGTCACTCCTCGAATCGCTTGATGGCGAGCGTCACGTTGTGGCCGCCGAAGCCGAAGCTGTTGCTCAGCACCGTACGAACGGGCCGGTTCACGGCGACGTTCGGCGTGTAGTTGAGATCGAGCTCGGGATCGGGCGTTTGATAGTTGATCGTGGGAGGCACGACACAGTCGCGCACCGCGAGCGCGCCGATGATGAACTCCACGGCGCCTGCCGCGCCGAGCATGTGCCCCGTCATCGATTTGGTGGAGCTCACGTTGACCTTCGACGCGTACTCGCCGAAGACGGCTTTAATCGCCTTGGTCTCGTTGAGGTCGTTCGCCGGCGTCGATGTGCCGTGGGCGTTGATGTAGTCGATCTCGGCGGGCGAGAGCCTGGCGTCCTGCATCGCGCGACGCATGGCGCGCTGAGCGCCTTCGCCTTCGGGCGCCGGCGCCGTGAGATGGTAGGCGTCGCCGGTTGCACCGTATCCCACAATTTCGGCGTAGATCGGCGCGCCGCGCGAGACCGCGTGCTCGAGCTCCTCGAGGATGACGATGCCGCCGCCCTCCCCCATCACGAAGCCGTCGCGTGTCGCGTCGAACGGACGCGACGCTGTCTCGGGCGATTCGTTGCGCTCGGACAACGCCTTCATGTTCGCGAACCCGCCAATCGCCATCGGCGTCACCGTCGCCTCGGAACCGCCCGTGATCACGACGTCCGCGTCGCCGTACTGGATCGTGCGGTACGCATCGCCGATCGCGTGCGCGCTCGTGGCGCACGCCGAGATCGTCGCGTAGTTCGGTCCCTTGGCGTTGAAGCGCATTGAGACCAGTCCGGCGGCGATGTCGGAGATGAACATCGGGATGAAGAACGCGCTGATCTTGCTCTGTCCGCGCTCGCGGTAGACATCGTGCTGCTCCTCGAAGGTCTTGAGGCCGCCGATGCCGCTGCCGATGATCACCCCGACGCGGTCGGGATCGTAGCGCGTCGGATCGTCGAGCCCGGCGTCGGTCATGGCCTGCACCGACGCGGCAAGCGCGTACTGCGCGAACGAGTCCGCTCGCTTGGCCTCCTTGCGCTCGAGATACATCAGCGGGTCGAAGCCCTTGACCTCGCAGGCGAACCGCACGGGAAAGGTCGAGGCGTCGAACTTGGTGATCGGTGCACCACCGGACACACCCTGCGTAATCGCACGCCAAGTCGTCGCCACGTCGTTGCCGACCGGCGTGATCGCCCCCATGCCGGTGACGACGACCCGACGCTTCATTAATCGTTCCTCGCTTCGGCGCTCTGCACCTTCGCTCGGAATTCTGCATCCAGCCTCTGATCGTTCCTCGCTTCGGCGCTTGGCACCTCCGCTCGGAATTCTGCATCCAGCCTCTGATCGTTCCTCGCTTCGGCGCTTGGCACCTCCGCTCGGAATCGGACTTTACAGCTCATTACGCGTTGCTCCCGATCTTCTGGTTCAGGTAGCCGATTGCGTCCCCGACGGTGCGGAGCTTCTCGGCGTCCTCATCCGGGATGTCGATGTTGAACTCCTTCTCGAACTCCATGACCAGCTCGACGATGTCGAGGCTGTCCGCTCCGAGATCCTCGATGAAGCTGGCTTCATCGGTGAGCTTTTCTCGCTCGACACCGAGCTCCTTCTCGATGATGTCGCGGACCTTCTGTGCGTTGTCGGCCATGGGTGAAGTTCCTCTGTCAAAATGGGAGTAGTTGTGTGCGGTAATCTAGCGAGCCGTGACGGACGGCGTCGCAAAACACCGGGCGTCGTCACATCACCATTCCACCGTCGACGATGAGGACCTGGCCGGTGATGTAGCCAGCGAAATCCGAAGCGAGAAATGTCACGAGACTGGCAACGTCCGCCGGCTGCCCGAGCCGCTCGAGCGGGATCTGCGTGAAGAGCGTCTTCTTGGCATCATCGGTCATCGCCGCGGTCATGTCGGTCTCGATGAAACCGGGGGCGACGACGTTCGCGAGGATGCCGCGCGAGGCCAATTCCTTCGCAACGGTCTTCGTGAGTCCGATCAGCCCCGCCTTGCTCGCCGCGTAGTTCGCCTGACCCTTGTTGCCGACGACGCCGACGACGCTCGCGATGTTGATGATCCGGCCCCATCGCCGCTTCATCATGCCGCGCGACGCGGCGCGAATGGAGAGAAACGCGCCGCGAAGGTTAGCGTCGAGCACGGCGTCCCAATCCTCGTCCTTGATGCGGAAGAGGATGTTGTCGCGATTGATCCCGGCGTTGTTGACGAGAATATCGATCGCGCCAAGCTCGCGCTCGACGGCTTCGACCAAGGCGTTGATCGACGCGGGATCGGCGATATCGCAGCCGAAGCCTCTGGCCTCGGGCGAGAGCGCCGCGGCCACCTCTTTCGCGCGTGCTTCATCGCGTCCCACGACGGCGACTCGTGCCCCCGCCGCGGTGAGCGATTCGGCAATCGCTTTGCCGATACCTCGCGTACTGCCCGTGACGAGCGCCGTGCGGCCGGTGAGATCGATTTTCATACGGCCACAAGCTCCGTGAGCTGAGCCACCTCGGCGGCCGTACCGCACGTCATCGTTTTGGTGGACGGGGCGATCTTCTTGACGAGGCCAGCGAGCACGTTGCCAGGTCCCATTTCGATGTGGAGCGCGTCAGGGTAGCGCGTGGTGATCGCGAGGACTTCGTCGGTCCAGCGCACCGGACTCGCGAGCTGTCGAAGCAGCACGGTTCTGGCGCGGCGAGCATCCGTGACGGCGCTGCCGTCAACGTTCGCGTAGACCGCGAAGCGAGGGTCGGCAAACGATACCGAGTCAAGCGCTTGAACCAGGCCTTGGGATGCACTTTCCATGAGCGGCGAGTGGAACGCGCCGCTTACGTTCAGGCGCACGGCGCGCTTTGCCCCGGCTTCCTTGCACAGCGCCATGGCGCGCTCGACACCGGCTTCTTCTCCGCTCAACACGAGCTGCGCGGGCGAATTGTAGTTGGCCGGGACGACGAGTCCGGCTTCGTGGGTCGCCTGCGCGCAAATCTCCTCGATGGGACGCGCTACCTCCCCGAGAATGGCCGCCATCGTGCCGGGACGCGCGACGCCGGCCTGGTACATCAATTCGCCACGGCGGCGCACCATGCGGAGCGCATCTTCGAGGGTGAACGACTCGGCAGCCGCGTAGGCGGTGAATTCGCCGAGGGAGTGGCCGGCCGCGGCGACGACGCTGGCGCCGATGTACTCGCGCGCCACGGCCCAGACGGCGGCGCCGTGCGCGAGCAAAGCAGGCTGCGCATTGTGCGTGAGCGTCAGTTCGTCGGCCGGCCCATCGAAGCACAGGCGGCTCAGGGCGAATCCGAGCGCCGCATCGGCCCGCTCGAAGACTTCCCGGGCCGCCGGATACGCATCCGCGAGATCGCGTCCCATTCCGGGCTTTTGCGAGCCCTGTCCGGGGAAAAGCAGTACGATATCCATCGTTTACAGGCGCAGCACGATCGAGCCCCAGGTGAACCCCGCACCGAATGCGACGAGGAGCACGGTCGCCCCCTCGCCGACGATGCCCCGCTCGATGGCTTCGTCCAGCGCGATCGGAATCGATGCGGCCGAGGTGTTGCCGTACCGGTCGACGTTCACGTACACCTTGTCCATGGGGATCGAGGCGTGTTTTGCAGTCGCCTCGATGATGCGGACGTTGGCCTGGTGCGGAATCATCAGATCGATGTCCGCGCCGGTCAGCTTCGCTGCGTCGAGCGCGCGGGTCGCGGCCTCGGACATCGAGCGCACTGCGTTCTTGAACACTTCCCGACCGTTCATCTTGATGTACTGCGAGCGCTCGGCGAGCACGTCGGTCGAGAACGGCTTCGCCGCGCCGCCCGCGGGACGACAGAGCAGATCACCGAGCGAGCCATCGCTTCGAAGAAACGACGACAGAATTCCGCGATGCTGCTTGGACCGCTTGAGCACCGCGGCGCCGGCGCCATCGCCGAAGAGCACGCACGTCGAGCGATCGGTCCAGTCGGTGATGGCGCTCAGCTTTTCCACGCCCACGACGAGCGCCGTCTCGGCGTTGCCCGCGGCCATCATCGCTTCGGCAATCGTGGAGCCGTAGATGAATCCCGAACAAGCCGCGCCGACGTCGAACGCCGCGGCGCGCGACGCACCAAGCGCGGCCTGCAGGTCGACCGCGGCCGACGGCAGTAGCCGGTCGGGAGACGCGGTGCCAAGGACGATGATGTCCAGCTCACCCGCGTGCACGCCCGCTTTCTCCATCGCGGCCCGCGCGGCGGCGCCGGCGAGGTCCGTCGAGCTCTCGGTCGTGGCGATGTGCCGTTCCCTGATGCCGGTGCGCTCGACGATCCACTGGTCGGTGGTCTCAATGCCGATCTTCGCGAAATCGAAGTTCGTCATCACGTTGTCCGGCACACAGCGACCGGTTCCCGCGAAGTACGCGATGGGACGCTTCATGAAACGACGGCTCCCTGGGCGCCGCTGCCTTCGGCGAGGCGGCGCCCGATGTGCTCGTCCATTCGCGTCTCGATCGCCTGCACCGCGACGTTGATGGCGTTCTTGATGGCGCGCGGCGACGACTTGCCGTGCGAGATGATGCTCACGCCGTTCACGCCGAGGAGCGGCGCGCCGCCGTGCTCCGAGTAATCGAGCGGGCGGAGGGCGGCCATCATCCTGTCCTGATCGAACCCCGAGCTCGAGAGCAGCCCGATGATGAATGGCGCGATGCCCTCGTAGAACTTGAGCACCACGTTCCCGACGAACCCGTCGCACACGACGACGTCGATCGGACCGCGGTCGCACTTGCCGGCCGGCAAGTCGCGACCTTCGACGTTCCCGATGAAGTTGAGACCGGCCGACTGAAGGAGCTGATGCGCTTCCTTCACGACAGCATTCCCCTTCTCCGCTTCCTCGCCGATGCTGAGCAATCCCACCGCGGGATTGTCGCGGCCCAGAATGTCCTCGGCGTACACGACGCCGAGGCGGGCGAACTGTGCCAACTCGTCCGCCGAGCAGTCGACGTTCGCGCCGGAGTCGAGGACGACGACCGATTTGAGCGCGGTGGGAAACACGGTGGCGATGGCGGGACGCTTCAGTCCAGCGTGCAGGCGGAGCACGACCATCGACGCCGCCATCTGCGCGCCGGTGTTTCCGGCCGAGACAAACGCGTCGGAGTCGCCGTCCGCCTGGAGCTTGAGGCCGACGATCATGGAGCTGTTCGGCTTTCCGCGAACCGCGGTGGCCGGTTTGTCGGTCATCTCGATCACGTCGGGCGCGTCGACAATGCTCAATCGACCGCGCTGAGCGATGAGCGCGGAGTACTCGGCATCGGCGAACAGCTCGTCGAGCTGTTCCGTGACGACCGCGGTTCGCCCGACGAGCTGGATGGAGTGTGCGGAGTCAAGCTCGCGTAGAGCGAGCAACGCGCCGGTCACGGTCGCCCTGGGAGCAAAGTCGCCCCCCATGGCGTCCAACGCGATGCGCGCCAAGGCTACGCTTCCTTGGCTGCGACCCGCTGTGTACCGCCGTAGTACCCACACTCACCGCAGACCCGGTGCGGCCGCTTTGGTGCGCCGCACTTGGGACAGCTCTGGATCGCGACGGCGGGCGCCGACTTGTGGGTGTTGCGGGCGCGCTTCTTACGCTTCGAGGTACGTCGCTTGGGGACGGCCATTGGTAGTCCGAGGAGAATTCGTTGGAGTTGGTGCGAACACGTCAGGGAGCCGCGTCGCAACAGCCTTACATCGAGGATTTGAGCTTGCGAAGCGCGTCCCATCGCGGGTCCGCGGCTTCGCTCGCGCATTGGTGCGGACCCGCGTTGAGATCCGCACCGCACTGCGGGCACAGGCCTTTGCAGTCTTCACGGCACAGCGCGAACGTCGGAGCGGCGAGGAGCCACTCTTCGCGAATCGCCGGCCGCAGATCCAGTTCTACCGTGTCGGGATCGAGCTTGTAGACGTCAGGGTCGTCCGTGTCCTCGTCCCCACGTTCGGCAAAAATGATGTGCGCTTCGTCCGACACGTGCGCGCGCGCGTCCGCGAGACAGCGGCTGCACTCGAGCACCACGTCGCCTTCGATGCGGCCGTGCCAGTAGAAGCGCCCCGCACCCGCCGAGGACAATCTGCCGGTCACGTGGACCGCGGAGGCGGGCCTGAGATCGCTTTGCGCCCACACCGGATCATCGGCCGGCAGCTCGTCGTCGACGGTGGCTGCGTGCTCCTCGAGCGACCGAACATCGAATGACAACATCCCATAAACGTAGCCAGCGGGTTGCCTCATTACAAGTCGCTGCGAGACCACAGCTTAGGCCGGCCTCAGCGCGCCGCCAGCAGCTCCGTCTCGGCGAAGAAGAACCGGCTCTCGCGCGTCGCGTTCTCGTCGGAATCCGAGGCGTGAATCGCGTTCCGTTCCTTGGATTCCGCATAGAGCTTGCGCACCGTGCCGGGCGAGGCCTCGGCGGGGTCGGTGGCGCCGATCGCTGTCCTCAGCGCGGCCACGGCATCCCGCTGTTCGAGCACCATCGGCATGCACGGGCCCGACGTCATGAAGTTGACGAGCGAGCCATAAAACGGCCGCTCGCGATGCACGGCGTAGAATTCCCCCGCCTGCGCCTGAGTCAGGTGCAGCACGCGGCTCGCGAGAATCCTGAAACCCTGCTGCTCCAGATGCGCGATGATCTTGCCGGCCTTGCCGGTCGAGAATGCGTCTGGCTTGATGATCGTCAACGTGTACGTACCGGCCATGATCAAAGTCCTATGAGTTTGCGAACGATGTCTCCGCGCGTGAGGAAGCCGACCAGCCGTCCCTCGCGCACCACGGGTACTCGCTCGACGTTCT
The DNA here is from genome assembly GCA_035469245.1 of Gemmatimonadaceae bacterium. Taxonomy (GTDB): domain Bacteria; phylum Gemmatimonadota; class Gemmatimonadetes; order Gemmatimonadales; family Gemmatimonadaceae; genus JAQBQB01. The sequence continues at coordinate 10,927 of DATISA010000201.1, read as the reverse complement.
TGTTGCTCATCAATGCGGCGACTTCGGCTGCGGGCTGTTCCGGGCCCACGCACAACACCTGTCGCGTCATGACGTCGCGCACCGTCTTGTCCAGCCCGCGGCCAGGCGGTGGCAGGTGGTGGGTCGGGCCGTGCGACAGCAATGCTTCGGTCGCGAGCAGATGCCGCATGAGCTCGCGCTCGCTCAAGATACCAAGAAACCGCTCCTCTTCGTCGACCACCGGCAGTGCGCCGAGACCAGTGCGAAGGAGCTCGCGCGCCGCCTGGCGCAGAGGCATTTCGGCGCTGATCGTCCGCGGCCGGTCGGTCATGAGGTCGCGCACCAGCAACTGCGTCGGCATCTCGTACTCGACGAAGACGTCGAGTCGCGCGACCGCTTCGGCACTTGGGGCGGCGAGCAACGCTTCGACGGCCTCCGGCTTGGGCAGCACACGCCCAAAGGCTCGCACGACCTGCAACTGCCGCGCGGCAAACCTCGGCGGACCGACCACGACGACGATGACCGGAGCGCGCTGCTCCGCTCCTTCGTCGAGCGCGCGGCGAATTCCCTCGCGACACACGCCGATCGCGACCTCGAGCGACGCAGCGGTGTCGGTTCGATAGTGGAGCAGGAACGCGTGATCGGCGATGGCGACCATGTCTTCGCCACGCTCTTCCGCCACGCGTGCCTGCAGCCGCTCGAGGTCGGCCACCGCGCCGGACGCGGCGAGGCGGTCCAGCAACGCGACTCTCGCGTCGTGGAGCGTCTCGCACACGAGCGGGACGATGATTCGCGAGGGCGCGAGAAAATCCGCGAGATTCACGCGATCCCCAATACGCGGCGCGTCACCGCATTCGTTCCTTGAGCAGCGCGACGAAATCCATCGGCCGCTTGGCGACGCCGATACCGGCTGCCTCGAACGCGGCGATCTTCTCCGCTGCCGTTCCCGCCGAGCCGGAGATGATCGCACCCGCGTGTCCCATGCGGCGTCCCGGCGGCGCCGTTTGGCCGGCGATGAATCCGACGACCGGTTTCTTCATCTTCGACTTGATGAACGCTGCGGCGTCCTGCTCATCGGTGCCGCCGATCTCGCCCATCATGGCGACCGCCGTGGTCTCGGGGTCGGCCTCGAACGCCGCCAGGCAATCGATGAAGTTGGTGCCGTTGATCGGGTCGCCGCCGATGCCGACGCACGTCGACTGCCCGAGGCCGGCACGAGTGAGCTGATATACGACTTCGTATGTGAGCGTTCCGGAACGACTCACGACGCCGACGTTCCCCGGCGTACAAATCCGGCCCGGGATGATCCCGACCTTGGATTGCCCCGGCGTGATGAGCCCGGGGCAGTTCGGCCCGATGAGCCGCGCACCGCGCTCCTTCACGAAGGGATACACGCGCGTCATGTCCAGCACCGGTACGCCTTCAGTGATCGCCACGATGAGCTTGACCCCGGCGTCCGCCGCCTCGAGCATCGCGTCGGCGGCGAACATCGGCGGCACGTAAATCACGGACGTGTTCGCACCGGTCGCGGCCACGGCGTCGGCGACGGTGTTGAAGATCGGCACCGTGTCCTCGAATTTCTGGCCGCCCTTCCCGGGTGTGACGCCGGCAACGATTCTGGTGCCGTACTCCATCATCTGCTTGGCGTGGAACGAGCCGTCGCGGCCCGTGATCCCCTGCACGACGACGGTCGTGTTCCTGTCGATGAAGATGCTCACGCGGCCTTGCCTCCCTTCGCCAGCGCGACGGCCTTCTTCACCGCCTCGTCCATGTCGGACGACGCCGAGAAGCCGTGTTCCTCGAGGATCTTCATCGCGATGTCCTCGTTCGTGCCGGTGAGTCGAATCACGATCGGTACGGTGAGCGGGTTCTGCGACGTCGCGGTCACGATGCCGTTGGCCACGTCGTCGGTGCGGGTGATCCCGCCGAAGATGTTGAACAGGATTGCCTTCACGCTGCGATCGGCGGTGATGATCTTGAGCGCGTTCACGACCTTCTCCGGATTCGACGACCCGCCGATGTCGAGGAAGTTGGCCGGCTCGCCGCCGTAATACTTCACGAGGTCCATCGTCGCCATTGCCAATCCGGCGCCGTTCACGATGCAGCCGACGTTTCCGTCCAGCTTGATGAACGTGAGGTTGGCGGTCCGCGCCTGGACCTCGCTGGGAGCTTCGGCCGATTCGTCGCGCAGGGCGGCGATCTCGGGATGGCGATCGAGCTCGTTGTCGTCGATCACCATCTTGGCGTCGAGGGCGACGACGTCGCCCGTCTTCGTGGTGACCAGTGGATTGATCTCGGCGAGCGAGCACCCATTGGACATGAACGCGGCGTACAACTGCTGCATGATCTTGGCGGCCGCACGAACCTGCTTGAAGTCGTCGTAGAGGAAGAAGCCGAGGCGCATCGCCTGGTAGGTCTGCAGGCGGTAGCGCGTGTCGATCGGAAGCTTGAGGATCTTTTCAGGTGTGGTTGCGGCGACTTCCTCGATATCGATGCCGCCGGCGCGACTCACCATGAAGACGGGCTTCTTGGAGGCGCGGTCGAGGATGACGCCCACGTATGCCTCGCTCGAGATGTCGGCGGCGGGGGTGATCAACACCTTCTGCACCGTCAAGCCCTTGATCTGCATGCCGATGATCCGGCTCGCGATCTCGCGAGCCTCGCTCGGCGAGTGCGCGAGCTTGACCCCGCCAGCCTTGCCGCGACCGCCGGCGTGCACCTGCGCCTTCACGACGACTGTGCCGCCGTACTGCGTGGCGATCGCCTCCGCTTCGGCCGGACCGTTCGCCACCTCTCCTGGCGGGATCGGAACGCCCTGCTTTCTCAACAGCTGCTTGGCCTGATATTCGTGAATGTTCACGCGGTCTCCGCTGTGATCGTTGTTCCTGCTTCGCCCCGCACCGCGGCCTGGCCGCGAGCGAGCGACGTGATAATGGCACGGCCGCCCGTGCGACGGACGAAATCGACCGCCGCACGAATCTTAGGCGCCATGCTGCCCTCGCCGAATGCCTTCTCGGCGTCCATGCGCTCCGCGTTGGCGATCGTGAGCTGCCGGAGCGGGCGCTGTTGCGCTGTCCCCCAGTCGGCGTAGACGGCGTCGACGTCGGTGAGAATCAGCAGCAGCGCGGCCTCCAGATCGCGCGCCAGCACCGCCGCCGCGAGATCCTTGTCGACGACCGCGTCGATGCCCTCCCATCCGAGCGTCGGATGGCGGTACACAGGCGCGCCGCCGCCACCGCAGGCGATGACGAGCATGCCCGCGTCGACGAGCGTCTTGATCGCGTCCAGCTCGCAGATGGCCTGCGGCGCCGGGCTGCCGACGACGCGTCGCAGATTGCCGTGTCCGTCGCGCCGCACCACGTGGCCTTCCGCCTCCAGCTCGCGCGCGCGGTCCTCGGCGAGCGCGCGCCCGATGAACTTCGTCGGGTTACGCAGCGCCGGATCGGTGGGATCGATCTGCACCTGTGTGATGACGGTCGCCACGCCGCGCCGCTCCGTCCGATCGCCCGCTCCGCTCGTCGCCGCTCGCGCGAGTGCGTTGTCGAGCGATTGCTGGACCATGTAGCCGATCCAGCCGGCGGTCGCCGCCACGAGAACGCCGAGGGGAAGCGGGTTCGCTTCCTCGCGCGCGAGTTCGTTGCGGACCAGCTCTTCGCCGACCTGCGGCCCGTTCCCGTGCACGACGCAGACACTCCAACCGGCGAGCGCGAGCTCGACGATGGGCGCCAGGCTCTCGCGCGTGTGACGGAACTGGTCGTATACGGTCGAGGCCTCGCCGGCGGGCGCGAGCGCGTTTCCACCGAGCGCGACAACGGCAGTGCGGCGGTACAAGTGCGTCATGCGAAAGTATGAATCATGGTTTGCTGCTCTGCCCGAGCACGCGTCCCAATGCCTCGAACGCCCGCCCGAATGCGACCCAATCGCCGCGACGCAATGCGTCCCTCATCTGCGCGTACAACGCCGCCGCTGTCGGGTTCGTGTTGGCCGGGCCCGGCCTGACCTCTGGTGTGTGGGCGAGCGTAGCGCTCGTTGGCGGCGTGAGCGTCCGCGTTGAATCGCCCGCCAGGAGCGCGATCCGGATCAGCGACGGCACGTTCTCCGGACGCCAGCGGAATGCGGGCTGGACAAAGCCGATGCCCGTCCCGACCGGCACCGTACGCACGCGGCCGTGCGTCACGGGGCCTTCGCGCGTCGTCACGCCCGTACTGTCGAGCGACCGAAGCCGGTCGAGGACGATGCTCCATCGGGGACCAGGCTTGCTCGGCTGGTACCACATCGTGTGCAATGCACCGCCGCCGGTCCCGATGAACAGGCCGCGCAACCGATCGTTGTCATCGACGAGCGGGAGCGCGATCGCCGTGCTCTCTCCGCCGGGAAGCACGAAGGGAACGTCCCCGCCCACGAGCGCGCTATCCGCGCCATTGAGCAGCGGGACGTGCCGCGGGACGTCGCTGTCGCTTCGCGTGCCGAACTTCCCGAACGCCATCGCCTGCGCGTAAACGCCGTCGAGCGGCGGCGCGAGCAACGGACGAAGGCCGGCGGGCAGCGCCGACCACGATCCAAACATCGACGGGAGGTGATGCACCCAGGTCGCGGCGACTGGATCGGGCGCCGAGTCGGGCACGATGACCGTTTCGCCGGTCGAGGCCTGGACGACCGCGACCGCGGCATGGTGGAAATAGCTCCGGTCAGCGCCAGCCGCGGGAAGCCGCCAGCTCAACGGATACGTGTCGGACGCGGAATAGAGATCCACGCCCCAGTAGAGCGTGTCGCCGAGCAGTATCGGCTGGACGCGGCGACTCTGCTCGAAGAACGGAGCGTACAGTCCGACACGCTCGTGGATGTCGCGGTGCGAGATCAGCGTTGGACTCGGCTGCACCAGATCCTGTGTGAGAATTCGAAAATTCTGCATCGACCAGGCGGTGGCGAGTCGAACGAAGAACGATTCGAGCGGCGTTCCGGTCGCGTGGTTGAGCGAATCCGGTATGATCGCGATGGCCGATGCGCCCGGATACACCAGCGGCGCGTCGAGCGGTGTGTCGTCGGCCGCCAGCGCATCGGGCCCCGTCACGCGCACCGGAGCGCCGCGCTCGTCGGCGTCGGCAGCGCGCACGCGGGCGACGGTCCATGGCGCGCGCGACGAAGCGCCGGCTGGCGGCGTGCCCACGACCTCCGCGAACACGCCGGACGGTGTCGCGACCCAGTTCGTCGGTGCCGACTGATCGTCCGCCAGGCGGCCCATGTCCACGGCGCGCGACAGCGCCGGCGAGTCCCAGACCGGGACCCAGGGAAGCGCAGCCGAGAGCGTCGGATATGCCAGCGACGAATCGGCCCGCCCGACCGCATCGATCGCGTAGGCGCGGCGCGTGTAGCTGGCGCGAGTGGCGACGTACGGTCGCTCGCGCAGCGAACGTTCGGTGTCGGTTCCCGAATGCTCGGCGACGATTGGCGCCACCTCGCGCACGAGAATCGCGATCGCGATGGCCGTAAGCACGGAGATCGCCGCCAATCGGAACTGTCCGACGAAGCCCGCCCACACGACGATCAGCGCCGCCCCGAGCGTGGCGAGCGACAAGAGCAAGTCGCCCGGCACGGCGACGCGGTGGTCGACGTAGCCAAAAAGGCCGTCCGGACCGCTGCCACTACTGAGCAGCGAGTACATGTCCAGGCGAAAGCTCCATGCGGTCATCAGCAGCACGACACCGGCGAGAACCGTGAGATGACGTCGCACGTACGCCGACATGTGCAGCGTCCCGCCCCGCCAGCGCAGGCTCGGCGTCAGGGCGTACAAGAGGATGACGGCGGCGCCGACGACGATCACGACGATGAACGCCCAGGACCAGAGCGCCGTCTCGAATGGCAGCCAGTAGACGAAGAAGCTGAGATCGAACCCGAAGTACGGATCGGTTTCCGAGAACGCGCCGCCCCATCGAGCCAGCGTGAAGCTCATCCAGTCGCTCGAGGGAAACGTGAGCAGCACGGCGAGAATCGCCGAGAGCGTGACGGCCGCGCCCATGAGATAGCGGCCCGGCACCTCTTCGCCGATCTCGAGATTCGCCAGCCGCCGGGGGAACACCAGCGAGACGACCGACTGGCGAACCGCGTAGAAATTGCAGAACGCGAACAACGCGGCGAGGAGCGCGGACCCGAACTCGAGGACGAGAGTCGCCTGCACGCGCGCGCGCCACAGCGCGCCGGCACCGACCGACTCGTACCACAGGTAATCCGCATACGCGCCGGCGACGGCACGCCCCGCGAGGAGCAGGACCGCGGCGGCCGCGAGCGCCAGCATGAGCCACCGCCGCCTGGTCATGTCACACTCGCACGCCCTGCTCGCGCAGCCAGCCTTCCATCTCGCCGCGGATTTCGGCGAGGCGCTTGGGCGACGCGGCCTCGTAGCGCGCCACGATCACGGGTTGTGTGTTCGAGGCGCGGATCAATCCCCAGCCGTCGCCGAACAGCACGCGCACGCCGTCGACGTCGATCACGTCGTGGCGCTCACGGAAATGGTGGACTGCCCGATCCACGAGTCCGAACTTGAGTTTTTCCGGCACCTCGATGCGCAGCTCCGGTGTCGAGGTGAAGTCCGGAACGTCGGCGAGAAGCTGGGCGACGGTGCGGTTGGCGTCGGCGATGATGCGAAGCAGGCGCGCCGCGCCATACATGGCGTCGTCATGACCGTAGAAGCCTTCGCTGAAGAACATGTGTCCGGACATTTCTCCAGCGATCGGCGCGTGCATCTCGCGCATCTTCTCCTTGATGAGCGAGTGTCCCGTCTTCCACATCACCGGCAGGCCGCCGGCATTCTCCACGGCCATCGGCAGCGCCTGCGAGCACTTGACGTCGAAGATGATCGGCTGGCCGCGACCCGTTCGCTCGAGTACATCGCGCGCGTACAGGATCAGGATGCGATCGCCCCAGATGATGTGCCCATCGCCGTCCACGACGCCGATGCGATCCGCGTCGCCGTCGAAGGCGATACCGATCTCCGCGTGGTCGGCGCGCACTGCCTCGATGAGATCGTCGAGATTCTCGGGGACGGTCGGATCGGGATGATGGTTCGGGAACGTCCCGTCGCTCTCGCAAAAGAGGCCCCGTCCCTCGAGGCCGAGGCGCGCGAACAGTCGTGGTGCGACGAGCGAGCCGGCACCGTTGCCGCAATCGTACACGCCGCGAATCCGGCGCGACAACGGGCCGATCCGCTCCACGATGTCGTCGATGTACGCATCGATGACCGGCTCGTCGCGCACACTGCCGCGCGTGGCGGCGGGCGCGGCCGGACGCTGTGTCAGCGCGTACAGGTGCTGGATCTCCTCGCCGTGCACCGACGTCTTTTGCAGCGAGAGCTTGAATCCGTTGTACTCCGGAGGGTTGTGCGAGCCGGTGATCTGAATGCCGCCAATGACCGGCAGGTGGTGCAGCGCCCAGTAATTGACGGGCGTCGGCACGACACCGATGTCGATGACGTCGACGCCGGCGCTGGTCAATCCATCGACGAGTGCGTCGCGAAGACGTTGACCGCTCGGCCGGTTGTCGCGGCCCACCGCAACGGCGCCACTCACGCCGCGCTCCACCAGGTTCGCGGCGTACGCCAGCCCGATCGCCCGCGCTGCCTCCGTGGTGAGATCCGCGTCGACGATGCCTCGAATGTCGTATTGCCGGAAGATCTCTGCCGCGATAGCCATCAGAACCTCTGAAAAGGAACGGGGCCGCCAGGCGGCCCCATCGTATCAGCGAGCGGTCCCGGTGCCGTTCGCGAGGCGGATCGCCGCCGGTCCACCGCCGCCACCACCAGGCAGCGTCACACCGATCCGGCCCGACGAGGGCGCCGCGCCGCGAATCACCGTGGGCCTCGGCTGCAGACGCGGCAGGCCGACGCGCGCCAACTGCACGGCGCTCTCGGGAGCCACGCCAAGAATCAGAATGAGCACCACGCTGATCGCAAGCACCATGCGGGTGAGTCCGCCCGCTTGCTCCGGTAGCGGCATTCCTTCCGCGCGCGGCCGCATGAACATCAACATCACGACGTATAGATAGTAGCCCGCGGATACCACGGTCGTGAGCACGAGGACCACGACGAGCGTCGTTTGCTTGACTGGCGCCTGGAGCGCGGCTTGGAGCACGTACCACTTGGCGAAGAATCCGGCGCCGCCGAACACCGGGAAGCCCATCAGCGCCAGCATCAGGATCGCCATCGAGAGCGCGAGCCACGGACGTACGCTCCACAACCCGGCGAGCTCGTCCAGCATCACGGCGTTCTGTCGCTCGTGTGTGAGCGTGACCACGACGGCGAATGCGCCGAAGGTCGCGAGCGTGTAGATGAAGAGATAGAAGAGCATCGCCGACGAGCCCTGCACCGTTCCCGCCGCGATGGCGACCAGCAGATACCCGGCGTGGCCGATACTCGAGTAGGCGAGGAGGCGCTTGAGATTTCGCTGAACGATGCCGATCGCGTTGCCGGCGATCATCGTCGCGATCGCCAGGCCGCTGAGCGCCGGATGCCAGAGCGACGAGCTGAACGGAAACGCCTCGAGCCACACGCGTACGAAGGCGGCGAATGCCGCTGCCTTCACCGTCGCGGCCATGTACGCCGTGATCGCCGACGGTGCGCCGTCGTACACATCCGGCGCCCACATATGGAACGGCACGGTCGCAACCTTGAACCCGAAGCCGATCAGCATCAGCGCAATGCCGGTGAGCAGCAGCGGGTTGAGAGCAAGGCCATACGTCGTCGTTCGCGCCGAGATCTCGGTGAGATTGGTCGTGCCCGTGGCGCCGTACACCAGCGCGATGCCGTACAGCAGAAACGCCGTCGAGAATGCGCCGAGCAAAAAGTACTTGAGCGCGCCCTCCGCCGACCGGACGCTGCGGCGATTCATGCCGGCCAGCGCGTAGACGGCGATCGACATCAACTCGATGCCGAGGAATACGATGATGAGATCGCGCGCGGCGGCGAGCAGCATCATGCCCGACGACGCCAGCAGCACGAGCACGTGCGACTCGGCGGCCCTGATCCCCGAACGCATGTTGTCGTCCATGCTCAGCGCGATCGTGAACACGGTGCCAAGGAGGATGACCACGTCGGCGAACCAGCGGAACGTGTCGAGTGCGATCGGCCCCTGGTCCGCCGTGAAGCGGCCGGCCCAGTTGAACGAAAGCAGAAGCACGATTCCGGCAAGCACGATGCTCGCGAGGCCGACGCGTCGCTGGTGTGCGTCGCTGTCCGGCCGCCACGCCGCCCAGATGAGCAGGAGCATTGCGCCGCCCATCAGGACCAGGTCCGGCACGAGCGCCAGCGTGAGTTGCGCCGGGATCTCGAGGTCGAGGTTCGTGATCACGGGCGGCCCTCCGCCATGTCCTGTCGCAGCAAGGAGCGTCGCGCGTCGACCGTCGAAACGAAGCGCTGCGCGGCGCCCTGCATGCGATTGAGCACGGGCGCCGGGTACACGCCTAACCATACGATCGCCGCGACGAGGGGTAGCAGCACGGCAAGTTCGCGGCGATTCAGATCCGGTATGTGCTCGTTCTCAGGCTTGTCGAGTGGATTGAACAGAATCCGCTGAATGGCCCACAACAGGTAACCCGCCGAGATGATCACGGCCGTGGTGGCGATGAGCGTCAGCACCGGCTCCGTGCGGAACGAGCCGATGAGCACCAGGAATTCCCCCACGAAGCCGTTCGTCCCGGGGACGCCGATGCTGCTGAACGTGACGATCGTGAGCATGGCCGCGAACATGGGAACGACGCGCGCGATGCCGCCGTACGCCTCGATGAGCCGCGTGTGGCGGCGCTCGTAGATCATCCCGATCAGGAAGAACAGCGCTCCGGTCGAGATGCCGTGGTTGATCATCACCATCAGCGCGCCCTGGACGCTCTGCACCGTGAGCGCGAAGATGCCGAGCATCACGAATCCGAGGTGGCTCACCGACGAGTAGGCGACGAGCTTCTTGAAGTCCGGCTGGACGAGCGACACGAGCGCGCCGTACACGATGCCGACGACCGCGAGTCCGAGGATGATCGAGCGAATCGTCGGATCCATTGCCGCCGATGGGAAGAGCGGCACCGCGAAACGAATGAAGCCGAACGTGCCGAGCTTCAGCATGATGCTCGCCAGTACTACCGAACCTGGCGTGGGCGCCTCGACGTGCGCGTCGGGCAGCCAGGTGTGGAACGGGAACATCGGCACCTTCACGGCGAAGGCGAGGAAGAAGCCGCCGAAGAGCCACTTCGCCACAGTCGACGCGATCGCGGCGTGCTGGAGCACGTAATCGTAGTTGAAGTTCGGAATGCCCGTGCCGGGGTCGCGGCTCGCCAGCCCGAGGTACACGATGGCCGCGAGCATGAGCATCGAGCCGACCATCGTGTAGATGAAGAACTTGATGCTCGCGTAAATCCGCCGGTCCCCGCCCCAGACCCCAATGATGAAGTACATCGGGATCAGCATCACTTCCCACATCACGTAGAACAGGAACAGATCGAGCGCCATGAAGACGCCGAGCATGCCGGTCGTCAGAACGAGCAGCAGCGCGTAGTAGCTGTGTGTCCGCGCCCGGATGCTCGTCCAGCTTCCGCCCATCGAGAGGAGCATGATGAACGTCGTGAGCAGGATCATCATGACCGCGATCCCGTCGACGCCGATGGTGAATCGGATGCCCCACGACGGAATCCAGGCGAAATCGACGACCGACTGCCAGGCCGGGTTGGATGGCTCCAGGCTCCACCACAAGCCGAGCGACACCACGAACTCGACGGCGAAGGTAACGAGCGCGAGCGCGCGCGGCGTCGTTGCCACGCCGCTCGCCACCTCGTCGCCGTCCGCGCGCCGTGGGCTCAACGCGCCGTGCACCCAGATTCCCGCCGCGCCGATCACCGGAATGGCGAGCAGCGCCGGCAGAATCCAGAGCTGATATCCCACGGAGGTCAACAGAGAGAGCATGTCGCCGTGTTA
>DATISA010000200.1:0-17885 GCA_035469245.1 Gemmatimonadaceae bacterium | reverse complement strand
CATCATGCGCGGTAACGTGATGGATCTGGCCGTCGCCGTCGTGATCGGCGCCGCGTTCGGAGCGATCGTCAAGTCGCTCGTCGACGACATCATCATGCCGCCGATCGGACTCGCGCTCGGTCACATCGACTTCTCGAACCTGTTCGTGCTGCTCAAAGCAGGCGACAAGGGCCCACCGCCGTACCCCACGGTCGCTCAGGCACACGAGATGGGTGCCGTGACGCTGAATTACGGCGCCTTCATCAACACGATCATCGCCTTCCTGATCGTCGCGCTGGCCGTGTTCGTCATCGTGCGGATGGTCAGCAAGCTGTACGCAAAGCCGGCACCGGCAGCGCCGAACACGAAGCCGTGTCCGCGCTGCACGTTGCCGATTCCGCTCGCCGCCACCCGCTGCCCCAATTGCACGGCGGACGTCGCCGCCTGACTCAGGGCACCACTGGACGCAAGGTCTCGGTGATCGCCGGGACCTTGCCGTCCATGCTCTTGTTGAATGCCGCGACGTCGTTGTCGACGATCGCCTTGTAGGCGTCCTTGGCCTCCGCAAGCTGCTTCTCGAGATCGGCCAACCAGGCCAGCGCCGCGTCCGTCGGCGGATAGTCGGCGCCACCCGCCACATCGCCCGCTCCGCTGTTCACCACCCCGTTCAGCCAGATGAGCGACATGTAGATCCGGTACGGCTCGACGTAATACTTGTCGTCGCTGTTCATGTCGCTGCGCGACAGGAGCCGTAGCTCGACGTCCATCATTTTCTTGTCGAGATCGGAGAGCGCGCGCTCGACGTCCGGCTTTTCGGCGTTGGCCTTCACCTGATCGGCGATCTGCTTCCGCATCGTCTCGAGCCGGTTCACCATGTCCGCCGCCGCGGTCATCGCGTTGCGCACGCGGATTTGCGCCGCGGTCGACGCGATCAGGTCGGCATCGCTCGCCTTGATCTCCGGGTCGCGAAGGATCGTGAGCGGCTGCGTCTCGGTCTTGCCGTTCACCGACAGCCGAATGGAGTACTTGCCGGCGAGCGCGATCGGCCCCGACGTCTGCGCCCCCTGAATGCCCCAGTGAGTCACCGGGCGAGTCGGGCGATTCCGGAACCGCGCTTCCTCGAAGATGTGCGGGTTATCGGGAGCGACGGTGCGCATGGCCACGGTATGCGGCGGATCGTACCGCAGATCCCACACGGCGCGATTGTAGCCGGCGCGCGTCGGCACCTGAAGCGTGCGAACCACCGCGTTCGCCGAGTCGAGGATCTCGACGCGTACCGGTCGCGGCGTGGCGGTCTTGAGCGAAAAGGTGATGTCGGCGCGTCCGCTGCGTGCCTGCCGGTATCCCGGATGCGGCGGAAAGAGCACCACGTCGGCATCGGCGATCTGCCCTTGCCGCTCGAGCGGCGCGATGTCGCGCAGCACGAAGATGCCTCGGCCGTACGTCGACACGATGACGTCGTGCCACAACTTGGGCACCACGATCCACGACACGGCGGAATGCGGAAGGCCTTCATCGAACTCGGTCCAGTGCGACCCGTCGTCGAGCGAGTAGTAGAGGCCGTGACCGGTGCCGGCGAACAGCATTCCCTGTCGGTTCGGATTCTCCGTCACCGCCATCACGTAGTCGAGCGGATGCGTCGCCGGCAAATCGCCGGTGATGTTCTTCCACGTCTGACCGTAATTCGTCGTCTTGAAGATGTACGGCTTCCGATTGTCCATCATATGGAAGTCGACGGCGACGTACGCCGTGGCGGGATCGAAGTGCGACGGCTCGATCTTGCGAACCGTTCCCCACGTTGGCAGGCCCGCGGCGTTGAGGTTCGACGTGACGTCGGTCCAGTTGCCGCCGCCGTCCCTGGTGTACCACACCTTGCCGTCGTTCGTGCCAGCCCAGACGAGTCCCTGCTGCACGTCAGACGGCGCGATGGCGAACACCAGCTCCCCGTAGAACTGGCCGAGGTTGTCCTCCACGATGCCGCCCGACGAGACGATGCGCGACGAATCCCGGGTGGACAGATCGGGACTGATGACGTTCCAACTCTGGCCACCATTAGAAGTCTTGAATACGACCTGGCAGCCATAGTACACGGTGTTGTGATCGAACGGATCGATCGCGAGCGGCGGCGTCCAGTGGCAGCGGTACTTGAGCTTGTTGGGCGGCGAGTCGAGCGTGTGGATCCACGGGCTGACCGATCGCGCGCGCCTTTGCCGGTGGTCGTAGCGCGTGACCTCGTTCCCGTAGCAGCTCGCCCACACGATGTTGGGATCGGTCAGATCGGGAAGCGTGAATCCCGACTCGCAGCCGCCGAGTCCGTGATCCCAGGTCGACGTTCCACCAAAACCGCCGCCGCCACCACGTCCGCCCGTCGAATCGGCGTTCGTCGTGTCGGGCCGCGGACCGCCGCGTCCCACGTCTCCACCGCCGCCCCGCGCCGCGACCCTCGCGCCACTCGTGTCGCCGCGCACCGTCGGGCCACGTCCACCGGCTCGGCCGCCACGGCCTGCCGTGGAATCGGCGCCGCCACGTCCGCCGCCGCGCCCTCGGCCCGCGCCGGCCGCGATCCCGCGCGTCGCCGTCGTCGCCTCGGGCGCCGTACTCGAGCCGCGCATCGTGCCGTTGTCCTGCCGATTGCCGTATACCCAGTATGGAATCTGGTTGTCGACCGCGACGTGATACATCTGCGCGATCGGAAGCACGATCGTCTGGAAGCTCTTGCCGTGGTCATGCGTGATCCGCGCGCCGAGATCGTTCGTGAGACCGAAGTGATTCGGGTTCTTTGGATCGATCCAGATGTCGTGGTTGTCGCCGCCCCACGGCACGTCGGCGAACGTCTTGCCGCCGTCCTTCGATTGGAAGAAGCTCGAGTTGGCGACCAGAATCTCGTCGGCATTCCCGCTCGAGACGGCGAGATGGATGTAGTAGCCGGCGCGCCCGATCAGCGCGCGCTGGTAGTTCACGACCTTCCATGACTTGCCCGCGTCATCCGAGCGCCAGACCGAGCCCTGGTCCGCTGTCTGGATGAGCGCGTACACGCGCCGCGAGTTGGTGGGCGCCACGGCGACGTCGATCTTGCCGAGCGGCGGCTTGGGGAGACCCGGATGCTCGACCTTGCTCCATGTGGTGCCGCCATCGCGCGACACGTAGATGCCGCTGCCCGGGCCGCCGCTGAACATCGCCCACGTGTGGAGCACGACCTGCCACGTTCCGGCGAACAGCACGTTCGGATTCCTCGCGTCGATCGTGAGCCCCGAGCAGCCGGTGTTCTCGTCGACGAACAGCACCTGCGCCCACGTCTTGCCGCCGTCGGTCGTCCGGAACACGCCGCGCTCGTGCTGCGGCCCCGTCGCGCGCCCGAGCGCGCAGACGAACACGATGTTCGGGTTCGTCGGATGGATGAGGATTCTCTGAATGCGGCCGGTTTCGCGCAGTCCCATGTTCGTCCACGTCGCCCCGGAGTCGGTGGACTTGTAGACGCCGTCGCCCATCAGGTCCGCGTCGCGAATTGCCCACGCCTCGCCCGTCCCCGCCCACACCGTCGACGGCTTGGACGGCGCGACGGCGAGCGCGCCGATCGCCTGGACCTTCATCGAGTCGAACACCGGGCGGAACGTCGCGCCGCTGTCGACCGACTTCCATATGCCGCCCGACGCCGCGCCGACGTACCACACGCGGAGATCGCCCGGCACGCCCGTGATCGACGCGATGCGCCCGCCCTCCGCGGGGCCGAGCATCTGAAAGCGGAACGGGTCGGGTTGCGGTGGACGAGGCGCTTGGTTCGGCCCCGCGGCGCCACGCTGCTGCGCGACGGCGGCGACGGGGACCTGACATACCACGGCGAGCGCGAGAAGCGGCGCGACGAAGCGGGAGGGGGACGCACGGCGCATCGATCGATTCTCCGGAACAGTTGGGAGGGAACCGAACAGATTGTATACGATATGGGCCGCGCGGGACAGTGGGGTGCCCCGGCACCTATATTCCGCGCAATGCTCCTCCCCATACTCGCCGGCCTGCAGCTCGCGGCCGCGCAGCCTCGCGTCTACAACGGGCGTGAGGGCCAGATCTCCGTTCAAATCCCGCGCATCGAGAGCGACGTCACCGTCGACGGAAAGCTCGACGACGCGCCATGGCGCGACGCGGCGCGACTGACCGGGTTCTCGATCTACCAGCCCGTCGACTCGCGGCCGTCGCCGGACTCGACCGACGTGCTCGTCTGGTATTCGTCGAGCGCGATCTTCTTCGGCATCCGCGCCTTCGAGCCGCACGCCCGTGTGTCGGCAACGCTCGCCGATCGCGACCGCGTCGCCTCCGACGACAACGTCGAGATTCATCTCGACACGTTCAACGAACGCAATCGCGCGTTCGTGTTCATCGTCAACCCGTTCGGTGTGCAGGCCGACGGGACGAAGAACGAGGCGGGCGGTTTCATTCCCGGCTCGAATGTGATGCCCGGCCAGAACGACCTGAGCGCCGATTTCGTGTGGCAGTCGAAAGGCCGCGTCACCGACGATGGGTACGAGGTCGAAGTGCGCATCCCCTTCAGCAGTCTCCGGTATGGCAACGGATCCACGCAGACCTGGGGACTGCAGATCGAACGGCACGCCCAGCACAATGGCTACGACGAGACGTGGACGCCGGCCAAGCGGGCGTCGGCGTCGTTCATCGGGCAGGCAGGGACGCTCGTCGGGCTCACCGGCATGCGCCACGGGCAGATCGTCGAGCTCAACCCCGAGCTCACGAATACCGTGAACGGGACGCCGTGCTGCCAGGCGCCGCAGACCGAGTGGAAGTACGACGCCAATCCGCAACTCGGCGGAAACGTCCGCTGGACACTCGGCAGCGACTTTGTGGCCAACGGCACGGTGAAGCCGGATTTTTCGCAAGTGGAAGCGGACGCGACGCAGATCGCGGCCGACGAACGATTCGCGCTGTTCTACGCCGAGAAGCGGCCGTTCTTCGTGGAGGGCATCGACCAGTTCAACGTGCCGAACACACTCGTGTACACGCGCACGATCGTTCGGCCCGAGGCCGCGGCCAAGCTGACCGGCAAACTCGGACGCGCCGACGTGGCGCTGCTGTCCGCGGTCGATCAAGCCGGCGCGGCCACGGCGGGCCAGCACCCCGTGGTCGACATCGTGCGCATGCGCCAGAACTTCGGCGAGCAGTCTCTGGCTGGTCTCCTCTACAGCGAGCGGGTGAGCGGCGCGCGCGAGAATCGCGTGTTCGGCGGCGATACGCACATTGTGTTCGGCCGGATGTACTTCGCGCAGTTCCAGGCGGTCGAGGGCATCACGCGCAGTAGCGGCGTGACGCAGTCGGGCCCGATGTGGGAGGGAGTGCTCGATCGGACCGGACGCAGCTTCGGCTTTCACTACAGCGTGATCGGGATCCATCCCGACTTCCGGGCAGACAACGGCTTCGTGCCGCGGACGGGATACGTCCAGCCGACGATCGCCAATCGTTACACATGGTACGGAAAGTCTGGCGCGGCGCTGGAGCGGTTCAACGTGTTTCTGTCGTTGAATCCGTTGTGGCAGTACCGTGATTTCTTCGACTACAAGAGCCTGCTCGAGGATCGCGCCTCGGCGATGATGCAGTTCACGCTGCGCGGCGGGTGGAACGTCAACGCGACGCCGCGCATCTCGAGCTACGCGTTCGATCCGGCCAATTACGCCGGGCTGTACTCGCCCGGCATCGGCGGCGCGGCTCCCGCGCCGTTCAGGCCTTCCGACCGCATCGCGAGCGCGGCGAGCAGCGTGAGCCTGTCGACGCCGCAGTTTCCGCGGTGGGCCGCATCGATCGGCACGACGCTCGGCAACGACGTAGACTTTCTCGAGACGTCGCGCGCGCGGCGCGTGGACTACAACGCCTCGCTCGACCTGCGGCCGAGCGACCGCCTCCGCGCGAGTCTCACGTACGTGAGCTCGCAGCTGACGCGACGGAGCGACGGCGAACGGACGTCCTTCCAGCGAATCCCGCGGCTCAAGCTGGAATACCAGCTGGCCCGGCCGATCTTCGTGCGCGTGGTATCCCAGTACACGGCGACGCGGCGTGAACCTCTGCGCGATCCGCGCACGGGGCAGATCCTGCTGGTGAGCCGTGGCGACTCGCTCGTTCCCTCGAGCGTCACGGCGTCGAATTCGCTGCGCACCGACTGGCTCTTTTCCTATCGGCCAGCGCCTGGCACCGTGTTCTTTCTCGGGTACGGCGGGACACTGACCGAGGCCGACCCGCTGGCGTTCCAGAGCCTGCGCCGAACCGGCGACGCGTTCTTCGTGAAGGCGAGTTACGCGTTCCGGGTGGCGGGGTTCTAGGCGATAAAAAGGGTCAGAGTCGAATTAGCGGGATGCCCCGCGCGAATGAAGGGTCAGAGTCGAGATTCCAGAAAAAAGGGTCAGAGTCGAAATTCCGGAAACGGTAATTCGACTCTGACCCTTTTTAGCCTTTTTAACCATCAGCCGCTGCCGAATTGTTCCGATGAACCGCTCCGGCGGAGCTACTCGCCGACTCCGACGAGCTCCTCGCTCCAGGAGTCGGCCTCGCTCTCCTGAGCGGCGCTGGCCGGCCGCTCCTCGTGGTACCACGCCTCGTGCAGCGAGTACACGTGACAGTGGAGGCACTGCGTGGTCTGCCATTGCTTCCCGCACCCGGGGCAGCGGCCGCCCGTATCGAAGGTGTTCCAGACCGTCCCGCACGAAGGCACGCACTGCCATCGGTCATAGGCCTGTGGCTTCCACTCGCACCTGGGACAGTAGATTCGTGTCGCCATGCTCGTGCGCTCGATAAGAGTTCGCTGCTACCGGCCGGCCGGTCTCAATGCCGGTGGACAACGGCAAGCCATACCAGCTCGCCGCCCAGGATCAGCGCGCCGATCGTGATGAACACCGCGAATCGGCCGAGCGTGCGACGCGACGGCTTCCACTCGAGCGAATTGGTCACTTGCGAGCCCTCGCGGCCGCGTCAGGCCTCGGTGTGCGCTTCTCCCGATGCGACTTTCTCAGCGAGACCGCCAAAGGTCAAGACCCAGCGGAACGCGCGGTGCATCCCCGACGCCGGTCCGCTCAAGAGCCCGGTTCCGGCGAGTCGCGCGAGCTTGTCGAGTACGCGCACGAGGACGAGGATCGACCCCACCACGGCGAGCGCGACCACCCACAGCGGGAACACGATGACGAACACGACGAGGATCACCGGCAGCAGCAGGATCGGCGCAATCGGTAGCAGTCCCATTCCCAGTGTCATCGTCGGTCCTTTTGCGGGTCGCGGTCAGTGTTCACAATGAAATATAATGTCTCCCATTTAACTTTGGGCCTTCTTCGCCCAGAACTGGTAGCTTCTTCGCCCGACCTGTCTTCCGGCCCTTTCACGCCCGCAACGAGTCAATGCGACTTCGCCACCTGCTGATCGCAACCGCCGTCGCGCACACGAGCGCTGCGGCGCAAGCGACGCGTCCGCCGTATCGCGACTCGATGCTTGCCGTCGACGCTCGTGTTCACGATCTGCTCGGCAGGATGAGCCTCGAGGAGAAGTTCTGGCAGCTGTTCATGATCCCGGGCGACCTCGACGATCCGGCCGACGACTACTCGCACGGCGTCTTCGGCCTCCAGATCTCGACCAGGCTGGACAGCGGCGCGATCGCGCGCGCGCACGCCGGACGAATCAACGCGATCCAGCGCTATTTCGTCGAACGGACCCGGCTCGGCATTCCGATCGTCCCGTTCGACGAGGCCGTGCACGGGCTCGTCCGGCCGGGAGCGACGATGTTTCCGCAGGCGATCGCGCTTGCCGCCACGTGGGATACGTCGCTCGTCGCGCGAGTGGCCACGGCGATCGCGCGCGAGACGCGAAGTCGCGGGATTCGGCAAGTGCTGTCGCCGGTGGTGAATCTCGCGACGGACGTCCGCTGGGGACGCGTGGAGGAGACGTACGGTGAAGACCCGGTGCTCTCCTCGGCAGTCGGCATCGCGTTCGTGCGAGCGTTCGAGCGCGCGGGAGTCATCGCGACACCCAAGCATTTCGTCGCAAACGTTGGCGAGGGCGGACGGGATAGCTATCCGATCGACGTGAGCCGTCGGCTGCTGGAGGAGATGTATTTCCCTCCCTTCAGAGCCGCGGTCGTGAACGCTGGCGCGCGTTCGGTGATGAGCGCGTACAATTCCGTCGACGGCTCGCCCGCGACGCAGAGCCGCGCGCTACTCACCGGCACGCTGCGCGACGAGTGGGGGTTCGGCGGATTCGTCATCTCCGACGCGGCGGCGACCGGGGGCGCCACGGTGCTCCATCACACCGAAGCGAGCACCGCGACGGCGACGAAGGACGCGCTCGATGCGGGGTTGGACGTCATCTTTCAATCGTCGTGGCCGCAGCATCGGCCGTATCTCGATGCATTTCGTCGTGGCTTGATCGACGATTCGGTGATCGATCGATCGGTCGCCCGCGTGCTGCGAGCCAAGTTCCGGCTCGGACTGTTCGAGCATCCGTACGTCGATGCGGACAGCGCTGCCTACTGGAACGGCAGCGTGGAGCATCGCGCGCTCGCTCTCGATGCAGCGCGCGCGTCGATCACGCTGCTCAAGAACGACCGCCGCACGCTTCCACTCGCAGCGCGCTCGCTGCACACGGTCGCCGTAATCGGCACGGATGCCGCCGAAGCCCGGCTCGGCGGCTACAGCGGTCCGGGCGTCGACAAGGTGTCGATCGTCGACGGTATTCGCGAGAAAGTCGGCAAGTCGAACGTACGGTTTGCGCCGGGGCCGGGCCGGGTCACACGGTCCTATGTCGTTGTACCGGCCGAACGACTGTCACACACGGACAGCGGAAGAGCCGTACGAGGACTGCACGGCGTCTACTTCGACAACAATCGGCTCGACGGCGCGCCACATCTCGTGCGCGACGATCCGCGCATCGATTTCGGTTGGACGCTCA
This sequence comes from Gemmatimonadaceae bacterium, assembly GCA_035469245.1. Lineage (GTDB taxonomy): Bacteria > Gemmatimonadota > Gemmatimonadetes > Gemmatimonadales > Gemmatimonadaceae > JAQBQB01. Next base: position 8,984 of record DATISA010000200.1, on the reverse strand, counting down.
ACTCGCCCGGGCGCGGCATTCCATTCGACTGGTACTCGGTGCGATGGACGGGAACGCTCACCGTACCCGCGTCGGGCGTGCATCGTATCGGCATCGAGGCGAACGACGGCTATCGGTTGTATCTCGACGGCAAGTTGCTGATCGACGATTGGCAGAAGCGATCGTACGGCGCGCGCCTCGCGACCGTCGCGCTGACGCCAGGGAGCAGGCACGACATCCGGGTCGAGTACTTCGAGAGCACGGGCAATGCGCGCGTGAAGCTCGTGTGGGACGCGGGCGTGAAAGACGATTGGCGCACTGCGGCCGCGCAGGCTGTCGACGCGGCGCGTCAGAGCGACGCGGCAATCGTCGTCGCCGGGATCGAGGAAGGAGAGTTTCGTGACCGTGCGCTGTTGAATCTTCCGGGACATCAGGAAGAGCTCATCGAGCGTGTCGCGGCGCTCGGCAAGCCGACGATCATCGTGCTCGTCGGTGGAAGCGCGATCACGATGTCACGCTGGATGGACCGTGTCGGGGCGATCGTCGACGCGTGGTACCCGGGCGAGCAGGGCGGCCGCGCGGTGGCCGACGTGTTGTTCGGCGACTACGACCCGGCCGGTCGCACGCCGATTACATGGTCAGTGTCCGAAGGCCAGCTCCCGCTTTACTACGACCACAAGCCGACCGGGCGCGGCGACGATTACGTGGACCTCACGGGCCAGCCGCTCTTTCCCTTCGGCTACGGCTTGAGCTACACGACATTCGACTATTCAGCGCTCTCGATCGAGCCGGCGCAGATGTCGGCCAGCGACACGGCAACTGTGCGCTGCCGCGTGAAGAACGTCGGCGATCGAGCGGGCGATGAGGTCGTACAGCTATATGTGCACGACGTCCTGGCGTCGGTCGCGCGGCCGGTGATGCAACTGGAGGGTTTCCGCCGTGTCCATCTTGCGCCGGGGGAAGAGCGCGAGGTGACGTTCACGTTGTCGCGCGCCCAGCTTCAGATGCTCGACCGCGACCTGCGGTGGGTCGTGGAGCCGGGATCGTTCCGCGTCCTCGTCGGCGCGTCGTCGAAGGACATCCGTCTTCGCGGCGAGCTAACGGTACGCTGAGCACTCGAACGCTTAAAAAGGGTCAGAGTCGAAATTGCGTGCCGCCGAAAGAAGAGCAATTGAGGGTCAGAGTCGAAATTGCGGACCGGCTCAGACTAAACGGATCGGGGCCGGTCTCGAGTCGTGATAATCGACGCTGGCCGTAGTGACGCGGTAATTCGACTCTGACCCTTTTTGTGACTCTGACCCAAGTAGGCGCTAATTCGACTCTGACCCTTTTTAGCTCGCCCGGTACAGCTCAACGCTGACCGGCTCCGGCGTGTCGACCGCCGCCTCGATCGTGAGGCGCAGGCGGCGCACCCTCACCGACTCGAAGCGCTCGAGCTTCGTGTAGCCGATCGTCGTCCCGCGCGCGATCGGCTTCCAGCCGGCGTCCGCGGCGCCCTCGAGCGTGTAGCGCGCCACGCGTTGGCCAGGCGTGATGTCTTCGGCGAGGCGCGCGACGTTGATCTCGATATCGTGCCCGAGGTCGATCTCGTGCACGGCCGTCGTCGCACTGATGGTGCGCCACCGGGGCCGTGCGTTCGCGGCGAGATCGTCGGCGAAGATCGCGCGGCGCCGATCATTGAACGCCGACAGCGCGCGGATGTCGGCGTCATGCAGCAGCCCATCGCGGGTCGGCGGAACGTTGAGGAGCAGCTTGCCGTTGCGGCCGACTGACGTGAAGTAGAGGTCGAGCAGATTCTCCGCTGATCGCACCCGCGAATCCTCCACGGGATGGTAGAACCAACCGGGCCGAATCGATACGTCGACTTCGGCGGGCCGCCACACCGACCCATGCGGGTCGCCATGCTGCAGCGCGTCGATGACGCCCGGGCCACTCGCCCCCGGATACGTCACGACCGACGGATCGACGGTCGACAGTTCGGATCGCCCGCCACGCCACGCTCGTTGCCGCACCAGCGAACGTCCGGGCCCGCGTCGGAGAAGATCACGGCGTTCGGCTGCAGCCGACGGACCGTGCCCCACACCCGCGGCCAGTCGTACACCTGCTTGTTGCCATTCGGGCCTTCGCCATTTGCGCCGTCGAACCAGACCTCGGCGATCGCGCCATACCGGGTGAGCAGCTCGGTGAGCTGCTCGACGTACAGATCGTTGTAGCGGGCCGAGTCTCCGTACGCCGGGTTGTTCCGATCCCAGGGCGAGAGATACAGCCCGGCCTTCAGTCCTTCGCCCCGACATGCGTTGGTGAACTCGCGCACGACGTCGCCACGGCCGTCGCGCCACGAGCTCGAAGCGATGGAGTGCGTCGTCGTCTTCGTTGGCCAGAGACAGAACCCGTCGTGGTGCTTTGCCGTGAGCACGAGTGCGCGAAAGCCGGCGGTGCGTGCCGCGCGCGCCCACTGTCGTGCGTCGAGCGCGGCGGGCGCGAAGATCGCCGGCGACTCGCGGCCGTCGCCCCACTCGCGGTCGGTGAACGTGTTGATGCCAAAGTGCAGGAACATCGCCAGCTCGTCGCGTTGCCATGCAAGTTGGGACGGCGATGGCCGCGGACGCGCCGACCCGTTTGGCTGCGCGACGCCGCGAGGCAGCGCGCACGCCGCCAACCCACCGGCCGCGATCTGCACGAAGGCGCGGCGGCTGATCTCGCCTGATCGGTCGCTCACCGGACCATCGCGATGCCCGTGAACCTCGTCCGCGAGCCGAAGCTGTCGACGACGCCGTGGCGCTCGAGATCGATCATCACGATCGTGCTCCCGCCGACCCGTCCGGCCGGAGGCTCCACGAGCGCAAACGCATATCGTTGATCGCCGCTCGCCGCGAGCGCGACGGCGATGCCCTGCACGTCTCGCACGACGAAGGTGCGTGCTCGAGCCGGGGCGTTCGCGCGGATCCTGACCGCGCCGTCCTCGATCCAGAGCGAATCGCGCCCGTTGGGCGCATGCAGCGCGCGAATCGCCGGCGGCATCGCCGCGGCATCGTCGCCCGTCATGTCGACCACGCGGTCCACCCACGCACCGCAGTCGCTCGTCTCGGCGGGAATGCACAGTCGAAATTCGATCACCGAGACGGTCTTGCCCACGGTATCGCCGGCGGCAACCTGAATCCGCTGGGCGACTGCCGTGCACGGAACGATCAACCCGATCGCGGTCGTCAACAGCGCGTGCCATCGCCAAATCACATGTATTTCCAGTTGCGTGGCTTGCCGTCCGCCATCCACTCGACGGCTTGGGTCAGGCGCCGCTGTCGCGTCTCGTCGGTCTTGGCATCGACGATCCACTGGACGTACTCGCGCTTGTTGCTCGGCGAGAAATTCTCGAAGGTCGCGAGCGCTTTCCTGTTCTTCTTCAGCGCGGCGAGCAAGTCGGCGGGAGGTTCGATCGCGGGCTTCGATTTGCTCGGGGCCTTTGCGACCTTGACACCTTTCTCGTTCAATTCCTTCGCCTTTTTCACGTAGGCGACGAGCTTCTTCCTTGGGGGAAGATCGGAGACCTTCGTGATCCTGCCGACTTGGTCCGCCGCTTCGTCCGAGCGATCAGCGCTGTCGACGACGAGGTCGTGTTTCCAGAAATGCAGCGTACAGTGCTCCTTGAACGCAGCCACACCGCAGACAATCCCTTTGTGCTGAAAGCTGACGTGACTCCACTTGATGGTCTCTTCGACCTCGGGGCAGCCCTCGTGCACGACTTCGCGGATGAACGTCAGGACGGGCTTGGCGAAGCCGGCCGATTTCGCGATGTAGGCGTCGACGCGTTTGTCTCGAGTGCCCATAGGCTTGGCGGGTGGCGGCTGGGACGAACGTAGGCGGCTGGGGCATGGTGGTCAACGCGGGGACGGCGATCGGCTAACGGCGGACAGCAAGGGCATAGTGCCGGAGGTGTGAGTGCGGGAGGTGCGAGGTACGTGCCGAGGTGGCTGCTGCGACGCGATGAAGGCGGGCGCCGAGTCAGCGCCACCTCGGCACCCGACCGGCTCCGCGCGCTTACCTTTCGACAATCCTCGACGAGCCCCCTGAGATGACGAGACTTCGCCTCCTCCTCGCGCTTCCGCTGCTCGCCCCTGCCCTGCTCGGCGGCCAAGGCGCGCCGCGTGTCTTCACGCACGCCGACACCCTCCGCGGCAGCAACGGCCCGTGGCGCGCGTGGTGGGATGTGACGTTCTACGATCTGCACGTCGCCGTGAGCCCGGCCGACAGCAGCATCCGCGGCATGAACGCGATTACGTATCGCGTGCTCGAGCCGGCCAGGCGGATGCAGGTCGATCTCCAGGTGCCGCTCGTGATCGACAGCATCGTACAGGGCGGCAAACGGCTCACGTTCCGACGCGACAGCAACGCCTTCTTCGTCGCCCTGCAGGCTCCGCAGCGCGCGGGCGCGGTCAACACCGTGAGTGTCTACTACCATGGCAAGCCGCGCGTCGCCAAGCGTCCGCCCTGGGACGGCGGCATCACCTGGCAGCACGACAGCCTCGGGAACGATTGGATCGCGACCACCGACGAAGGACTTGGCGCGAGCGTCTATTGGCCCAACAAGGACTATCTCGGCGACGAGCCGGACAGCCAGCGCATCGCCATCACGCTGCCGGATTCACTCGTCGATGTCTCGAACGGCCGCCTTCGCAGCACGACGCACAACGCGGACGGCACCACCACCTACGAATGGTTCGTGTCGTCGCCGATCAACAACTACAGCGTCGAGATCAACGCCGGCCGGTACGCGCACTTCGCCGACGTGTTCTCCGGCGAGCGCGGCGAGCTCACGCTCGACTACTGGCCGCTCGCCTATCACACGGATACGGCGCGAGTGCAGTTCAAGCAGGTCAAGCCGATGCTGCAGTGCTTCGAGCACTGGTTCGGGCCGTACCCATGGTATGCGGACGGCTACAAGCTGATCGAGGCGCCCCATCTGGGGATGGAGCATCAGAGCGGCGTCGCGTACGGCAACCACTACAAGAACGGCTATAACGGCCGCGACCTCTCGGGAACGGGCTGGGGGATGAAGTGGGACTTCATCATCGTCCACGAGAGCGCGCACGAATGGTGGGGGAACAACGTCACGACGAAGGATGCCGCCGACATGTGGCTGCACGAGAGCTTCGCGAATTACGCCGAAGGGCTGTATGCGGAGTGCGAGGATGGGAAGCAGGCCGGCGCGGCGTACATCATCGGCAGCCGCAAGCTGGTCAAGAACAATGAGCCCATCGTCGGACCGTACGGCGTTAACGCCGATGGCTCCGACGACATGTACTACAAGGGCGGCAGCATGCTGCACATGATCCGCCAGCTCGTGAAGGACGACGAGAAGTGGCGTGGGATCCTGCGCGGCATCCAGTCCACCTTCTGGCACAAGACCGTCACCGGCGCGCAGGTCGAGCGGTACATCATCGCGCAGTCCGGACTGCCGCTGCGTCCGTTCTTTCAGCAGTACTTGCGGACGACCAAAATTCCTGTTCTCGAATACAAGATCACGAACGGCCAGCTGGCCTACCGGTGGAGCAACGTGGTGCCCGGGTTCGCGATGCCGGTGCGGGTCGCGGTCGGGGAGGCGACGGAGTACGAGTGGGTGACGCCGACCGCGGCGTGGAAAGCGTTGCCCCGCCCGGCGTCGGGCGAGGCAACGCTGCGGGTGGATCCGGACTTTTACGTCAACGTGAAGGCGGTCACGACCGAGGGACGCTGATCAAGGTCGACTCAGGCCATCCGGGTTACGTCCGTGCGAACCGCCGCGCCGAAGCGAGCTCGGATCGATCTCTGAAATCGCCGCCCGACCTCGTATGAGCCGGCGTCGTCGAGAATGACGACCAGCCGGTGCTGACTCCGCCCCACCAGTTGCCGGATCTTCGTCGCGTTCACGGCAATGCCGCGGTGAATGCGCACGATCCCCAACACCTCGAGCCGCTCGACTACGGCGCCCATCGGCTCGCGAACCTTGAACTCGCCGCGCCGCGTCACGATCCACGTGCCGTTCTTCGCGGCGCGCGCGCAGACGATCTCCTCCCGCGACAGTAGCTGGGTCGATCCGCGGGAGCGGATGGCGATCCGCTCGCCGTCGAGGACGCACAGACGGTCCGAGCGGACCGTCGTACCGCGTGCTCCCTCATCGATGGACGTCACGAGCACTCAGTCCTCGATGTGCGTCGTGACGACGATCACGCCGCCCGTGCACGGACAGAGCATGCCGAACCACGATCGCGCCGCGGTCGGCATGAGGTATCGCATCTCCTCCACGGCACGGACCGGAATCAGCCGCAGCGCCTCGAGCCCGCCGACGTAGGACCCGTTCGCGTACACCGACGCGACTCCCCGTTCGGCCTGTTGGCGATCGGTCGGGCTCACGCGCAGCCATTCCGGGCGAAGCCGCCGCACGGCGTCGTCGAGCGACATCTCCGTCATCGACGCCAGATCCTGTCGCGCGAGTCGATCGCTGGGCGACTGGCGCCCCACGGGCGTGAGCTGCCGCTGCTCGAACGACGCCCCGCTCGACGAGACCACGGCGGGTGCACAGCCGGAGCTCAACGCCAACACGATCGCGACCATTGACGGGGCAACGGCCAGTCTCAGCGAACGTCGTCTGGCTTTCGACGGCGCGGTGGTCCCGACATCACATTCGCCGTGCGTCCATGATCTCGATCGAGCGCTCGTCAACGAACCGGCAGTAGACATCGAAGCCTCCGGGTGGGTGTGGGGGTTCGGCAGCCGGTACGTCTGGCGTCGCAAACGACACCACAACCTCGGGATTATCTCGCGCGCTGCGGATACGAGCGTCGACGTAGCAGTGACGTAGCCGCGAGGCATTCGCGTGTAACGGCTGCGCACCAGGCGGATCGCCGTCGACGCGCCTCGCGAGACTGTGATACGCGTCGAACGAGCGAACGTGTAATTCATTGGACACCACGTGCGCCGCATTAGTTGTTGTCAGACGGATCCGACGATCAGTTTTGTTTGAATTCGAGAGCTGGATCGCGCACGGCCGGGCCGGCATCACCCCCGGGACGGTCGACCTCTGCGCGGTGATCACCGCGCACGAACGAGGTGCGAAGATCCCTCCGTTCGTGATGAACTTCGGCGTCAGCGCGCCGACAACGGGATGACGAAGCCCTAGCCGGCCCGCCGCGACGCTCCGAAGCGGGCACGAATCAGCGGCTGAAATTGTCTGCCGACGGCGAAGCGTACGTCATCATCGAGAATGACGGCGAGGCGGTGCTGACTTCGCCCAACGAGTTGCCGGATCTTGGAACTGTTGACGGCGACGCCCCGGTGAATCTGCACGAGGCCCACATGCGCCAGGCGTTCGACAACGGCGCTCATCGCCTCTCGAACCTTGAAGGTGCCTCGGCGCGTCACGATCATGGTTCCGTTTCTCGCCGCTCGCGCGCAGATCAGGTCCTCGCGCGACACGACCTGCGTCGATGCGCCATGCCGAATCGCAACGCGGTCGCCGTCGATGACCGAGAGGCGGTCAAGGGATCCGCCCATCTATTCCGTTCCGCGCGTCGAGACGAGAATCACACCGCCGGCGCACAGGCACGACGGGCCAAACCACGAGCGCGCAGCCGTGGGCGTGAGATAGCGGACCACCCCCACGGCGCCAATGGGGATGAGTCTGAGCTCGTCGAGTCCGCCGACATACGCCTCGTTGACGTAGACTGATGCCAGTCCGGGTTCCGCGGCTTGCCGGCCAATAGGACTGGGCCGCAGCCACTCCGGCCGTAGCCGGCGAAGCGCCTCGTCGAACGTCACGTTGCCCAGGCCGGCGAGATCCTGACGCGCAAGCCCATCGTTCGATGCGCCGCGCCCGCTTGGAGCGAGCATGCGCTCCGCGAAGCTCGTACCTCCGGGCGTGCCACGTGTCGTAGCACACGCCGCCGTGGCTAGCGAGATCGTGCCGACTGCAATCGCGGTCACCTTCGCCGCGACGCCAAGCAGCGGCGCGCGGCCGAGGGGATGCGCAGCGGTGTCCAAGTCGCTTCGATGTCGCACGTTCGTCGCCTCCAGGCTGAAGTGGCCGTTCACTGTGGTTGCGCGGCACACGGTCCGCGTCGTCCGCAAACTGCCAACGTTTAACGACCGCGTGATTCGACCTTTATGATTTCAGCTCGCTCGTCCGCGGCGAGCAGTGGGTGTGCGCCGGCTCGGCACTCGTGGGAGACCGTTCGCACTCACCGCGACGGCCCTCGCGTACCTCGTTCGCGCTGCGCGACGGTATTGCGGCGTCGCGAAACGACCGCTAGCGTAGCGTGTCCCGGTCACGCGCCGGTGATTTTCCGGTTATTCCTCGCCTCAGGATCGCGATGAACGATCCGAAATACCGCTTACAGGCATTCGGCGGTCTCTCAGCGCATCTTGTCGAACCTGCGCGCGCTGTGCTCGTTGGGCAGCGGAAGCGGCTCGCCCTGCTGGCGGCGCTCGCGGCTGACGGCAATGGCGGAGTGTCTCGCGATCGGTTGCTCGCCATGTTCTGGCCGGAGGCGGACGCGGCTCACGCGCGCAACGCGCTGAAACAGCTCGTTCATTCCATCCGCCGCGAGTTGTCCGACGATGCCATCGTGGACGTGAACGGGCAGCTCACGCTGGCGCGGGACGTCATGTCGAGCGATGTGCGAGACTTTCGCGCAGCAGTCCAGGAGGGCTCGCTCACGCACGCGGCGGAGCTGTACCGCGGCCCGTTCCTCGACGGCGTATACCTTCGCGACGCTCCCGAGTTCGAGCGCATGCTCGAGGAGACTCGCCGGTCGCTCGAGATGCAGTATGCGTCGTCGCTGGAGCAGCTGGCGACGACCGCTATGAGGGACGGCGACCATGCCTCCTCGATCCGATGGGCCCGCGCGCTCGCCGCGCTCGATCCGCTCAGCACCCGCTCGGCTCTGCTCGTGATCAGCGCGCTCGAGGCAAGTGGCGACGCTGCCGCCGCAATCAAACACGGAGAGCTGCACGCGTCGTTGCTTCAACACGAG